>JAIOIM010000175.1 GCA_019912505.1 Ignavibacteriaceae bacterium | reverse complement strand
GACCATCACCAATATCTTTTGCAGTATAAGTACGATCATTCCACACTTTTAGCTCCGGATATACTATAACTGAGAAGCCATTTTCTCTAGCCCTAAGGAAAAAATCGCAGTCACCATAATATTGAGGGAAATCTTTTTCATTGAAATAACCAACTCGATTGAATACATCTTTATAAATTAAAACGCCCATTCCCCCTGTCCAATCTACTTCCATTTTTTTTTCGTATTCAGGTGAATCTATTTTATTTCTTGCAATAAGAGTAGCTTTGCCGGTTCTTCTGTCAAAAGTTCCCCCCATATTAAATATTAAATTGGGCTTATCCAGATAGTAGACTTTTGAGGCAATAATAATTTTATTATTATTTTGTTTTACAACAATATCTAACAGGTTTTGCAGATAATTTGTTGTTGTAGTGCAATCATTATTCCACAAAAAGATATAGTCGACTTTTAGTTCTGAAAGTGCATACTTCACGCCTAAATTAACGCTACCGCTCCACCATAAATTGCCATTACCCTTTATAGTCTTTACTTCTGGATAACTCGATGAAATCCATTCAGATGTTCCATCGGTAGAGCCATCATCCACAACGATGAAATTGATTTGCTTCTTTAAATTGCACTCTGCAATTTGAGTACACAATTCAGTTACTGCCGTTTTTGTATAGCTAAGTGCATTATGAACAGGCATAACTATAGCGATATTTGGTTTTGTTGCCATCTAGTTATTCTAATCTAATCCAATTCATTAAATTATATGCTACCCCGCTTTTCATCGTTAGTTTATTCAGGCTGGACGAAATAAACAATCGAAAGAAATTAGAACAATAAAATTTATAAAGGACATAGCTTTTATTTCAGAGCTTGCAAAAATTTATTTTCTTCATAAATTTTTTCGCCTAAAAAAACCATATCATCCCCATAAGCTATAAACTTGTAACCTTCTTCAATTTTAGACTTCATTAGCTCACGATCAGATTTAACTATATGAAAGCCAGCCGGTTTATCTGAATTCTTTGCAAAATTTGCAACTTCTCCAAACAGTTTAATTACACCCGGATCATTAAATTTACCGGGAGTTCCAATAGAGCCTGATAAATCATAAGGTCCAACAATAAACCCATCCACTCCCTCAACAGATAAAATTTCACTCAGATTTTCTACTCCTTTATAATGTTCAATCTGCACAATGCAAATGCTCTCTTTTTCTACCCAATTTTTATATTCATCGAACTCCATACCATAACCCTGCGCGCGAAACAAACCAACGCCTCTTTTTCCAGATGGTGGATATTTAATAAAACTTACTGCCATCTCAGCATCTTCTTTCGTATTTACCATTGGCACAATAACTCCGCTTGCCCCTGAATCCATTATTCGTTTTATAAGCAACTCATCATTGGCGCCAACACGAACCAGCGGTGTACAGCCACAAAGATTAATTACCTGGATCATCTGCATAGCATTATAATTGTCAGTCGCTGTATGCTCCATATCAATAACAAGCCACTCAAATGCTGATTTTGCCATCATTTCGCAAATAGGAGTGTACCCGAATGATAACCATGAACCTATAGTCAGTTCTTTATTTTGTAATTTTTGTTTCAATGATTTCATAAAATTTCTCTACTTACTCTTATCATTTCTTTTGAAGAAATAGTATTTTTCATTAAAAGGACCATTTGGGATATGAGTAAAGATTACTTTATTTATAAGTTTCAAACCAACCTCTTGTGTAGTTGAAATAATTTCTGAATCATCGTCCCATTTATCAATGCTGTCAATAGTCAACGTATTATTAAAATTCATCTTGGGGTTAGCCAGAGAACAAGATTGTAAAAATATGTGTTTTTCTTCCTCTTTAGAATAGAAAATAAATCGGAGAAATTAACTCTCGGGAATGAATCTAGTTTTCCACCAATTCCGGCGTTAAATATTTCTACTCCAAGTTTATCAAAAAAATTTTTCGCTTGTTCAAACCTTAAAAAGGTTTCTTCCATTCGGGGTTTATGGTATGCTCTTCCGGCACCAAAATATCTTGGGTCGAAATGATTCGGATCGTCATCTTTGATTGAAGTTAAATTTCTTTTAGAATTTGCCACAACCGAGGAA
>JAIOIM010000174.1 GCA_019912505.1 Ignavibacteriaceae bacterium | reverse complement strand
CCCCCGCTCAACCTGAAAATCAATTCCATCAAAAACTATATTACTGCCGTAGGCTTTTTTTATACTTTTTAATTCAATATTTGTTCTGCCGCTTGGGGGCGGTACCGGAAAACGAATATTGATACTTGCGCTTCCTTCAGGCAGTTCAACAAGTTCAACTTTTTCAAGCTGTTTAACACGACTTTGAACCTGTTTTGCTTTTGAGGCTTTGTACCTGAACCGTTCAATAAAGTCCTGTGTTTCTTTTATTTTTTTTTGTTGAAGTTCGTACTGGTGTTCGAGCAGAACATCCCGTTCTTCTTTGAATAAAATATACGCATCATAATTCCCCCTAAACGAGCTGATTTTTCCGGAAAATATTTCAAGCGTTCTATTTGTTACCTGGTTTACAAATCTTTTATCGTGCGATACTATAAGCAGCGCGCCTCTGAAACCTTTTAAATAATCTATAAGCCATTCAAGCGAATCGATATCAAGATGATTTGTCGGCTCATCCATTAATAGCAAATCGTTTTGCGAGATAAGAATTTTTGCAAGAGCAATTCTCATTTGCCAGCCGCCCGAAAATTCATCTGTAAGTTTTTCAAACTCATCCTGAGCAAAACCCAAACCAAGTAAAATCTTTTTTACGCGAGCTTCCGCGCTGTAACTGTCTAACTCTTCAAGCCGATGATGAACATCGCCTAGATGGTTTACAAGATCTTCCCGCTCATCATCGGTTAAAGATGCCGATTCGAGATGCTCGGTTATTTCAGTCTCTTTTTGTTGAAGATTTATAATATCGGTAAGCGCCGAAGATGCTTCATCGATTAATGTTTTGCCGGTGTGTGTAACGTGGTCCTGCGGAAGATAACCGGTTTGCACATTTTTTTGTTTTAAAACTTTACCTGCTTCCGGTTGCAGTTCGCCAGTTATAATTTTTAGTAAAGATGATTTGCCTGTGCCGTTGGCGCCGACGAGCGAAATTTTATCGCCCGCATTTATTTTATAATTAACACCGTTAAAAAGAAATTTCCCCCCGAATTGGAGGGAAATATTTGAAAGATCGACCATTTAAAATTTCTATTTATTAAATTATTGCCTAAGTACTGCTACCTTAGATGTTGTGATGTTATTTCCTTCTTTATCGAAAGCAACAATTAAATAAATTCCGCTCGATACTAATTTTCCCAATTCATCCCGACCGTCCCAGTAGGCTACGCGCCCTCCGGGAGAAGAAAACTCTTTTATTAGTTTTCCATTTATAGTAAGCACCTTTATATCCGATTCTTTTACTAAACCATCTATAGTTAGCTCTCCGGAGTTGTTGTTAAGTTTATAGGGATTAGGAAATATAAATAGTTCAGTAAATGCAGTAACAGGTTTTTGTGCGTTGGTTTCAAATACCGCAAGTCCTTCATCTGTGCCCACAAAAATTTTGCCTGACGTTTCATCAACAGCAAGACTTACTATTTTATCTGCCGGAAGGGGACTATTGCTTGATGTATATGTTTCATTAATTTGAGTGCCGTCAACGCTTACAAGCAGCAAGCCCTGGTTGGTTCCAATCCACTTCCTGTTCAAAGGGTCAACCGCAATACAAGTAATTGCCTGCTGGCGAAGGCTGAATACCGAACTTATACGAATGGGCGGATTTTGAGTTGATGATGATAAAATTGTACCGGTATTTGTAATAATATTTACGCCTGAATTGCTGCCGACCCAAACATCGCCCCGCTTATCCACAACAACAGAAGAAATCGAATTTGAGAGGAGACCGCTTCCTTCATTTATAAAACCGTATTTATCATCCTCTGTATTATCGTATGTTTTATTTTCATTAAAATAATAAAGTCCCGTGCGCCCGGTTGTAATACCGTTAAACCACTTTGTGTCGTACTGATCTAAAACCAAATTTAAATATTGATCTGTTACTAAAGGAGCAGGCGTTGTTGGATGAACAAAATGATACCAACTGCTATCGGGGGTAATCATGCTTAAATTTTTATGGTTATTGCTGGCGTAATTCAGTATCCAGGTATTGTTTTTACTATCCATGCCGAAACCTGTTATTACAAGAAACTGAGGACTGCCGTACAATCCTTCCATATCCGTATTTAGATAATTATAAACTTTTATTGAGTCATCCTTAATTGAGACAAAACCAGCGCCCCAGGTACCGGCATAAACAGTGTTATCTGGCGCGGCATAAATTTTATAAAAATCATTCAGAGTAAAAGAGGAATTGCCTGAATTATAAGTCGTCCACTTATTACCATCGTATTTATAAAAACCTACGCCACGTCCATCCTTGCCGCTTGCGCTCCAAAAATTACCTGCCGGGTCAACTGCAATAGAAGGAAATTGATTTGCCGCAGGCCCATTCGGGAAAAGAAGGGCGCCAGTTTCAATCATTAAAATTCCTTTGCTTGTTACGCCCATCAAACCGCCGGAACCATATAAGAGTTTTTTTACAGATGTATTAAGAAAAGTTTTTACTGACAATAAATTATTTACAAACACCTTTATAGTATCGCCATTAAGAATGAATAATGAATCGCCGACAGGTAAAATATCCGAAATACTTTTGCCTGTTAGCTCAGGTAAAAAAGGAGATAGTATGGAGTTATTAAATTTTGCAAACCCTTTATCGGTTGCAACTATTACCTCGTTTTTATATTCGATTATTTTCAACACATTTTTAGAAGGCAGCCCGTCTGCGGTTGAAAAAACATTCCACGACTCCGGCGCAGAAAGATTGGTGGTTCCGGGTTTTTGAACGGCAAGACCGTTATCCGTAGCGGCGTAAAAAAGATTAAACATTACGCTGCTTTTTACTCTGCTAAACGATTGAAACGAACCGAGTTTAAAAAATGTATCAAAAAATAAAAAGCTGTGTGCATCGATTAATGAAATTCCAAAATCAGTTGAAACGATAATCGTGTCGCCTTTTACTTTTAATTCGTTTATTTGTTTTTGAGTTCTGTCGGAGTTAAAAATATCGAATATAGTATTTACTTTGTTCGTTACCGGATTGTAAACATCTATCATTCCATTTTGGCTGCCGAACCAAATATTCCCGTTTTTATCTATAACAGATGCTGTTAATAAGGAACCGCTGAGTCCATCGGATTTATTTAGAGTTTTGTAATTGTTTGCTGCGGGAGAATAAAAAAAAGCACCGCCGCTGGAGGCAGCCCAGATGCCGGAGGCACCCTCTACCGCATCGTAAGTATTTTTCATGTCCGAATATACTTTCCAGTTACCTGCTTCTTGAGCCGGAATCAGTGTGGAAAGTAAAAGTGTAAATAATAGAGCAATTCGAAAACGCATAGCATTCCCTATAGTTTGGAAATTTTTTAAGAGTAAAAAAATATTATTTACACCTCGTGTTTTAGGCAGATTAATTTGACGCACTAATTTATAATTTTTTCCGGTATAGAAAAGCAGAAAATTATTCCCTCCTCTGGGCAAGAGTTAAAACTGTTTTAACAAATTAGCCATTTCAATTGCAGTAAGTGCAGCATCCCAGCCTTTGTTTCCGGCTTTTGTTCCGGCACGTTCAATTGCTTGTTCAATTGTGTCGGTTGTTAAAATTCCAAGTGTAATCGGAATGGAATGTTTTAATGAAACCTGTGCTATGCCCGAAGCCGCATTGCTTGCAACAAAATCAAAGTGGGGAGTAGCACCGCGAATAACTGCGCCGAGAGTTACAACAGCATCATATTTTTTTGTGTTTGCTGCTTTGTCCGCTGCAAGAGGTATTTCAAAGGCGCCGGGTACTTTTATTATATCAATATCCTCCTCATTACAGCCGTGTCTAAGGAGGCAGTCAACTGCTCCGGTAAGAAGTTTCTCTCCGATAAATTCATTAAACCGGGATAATATTAGAGCAAACTTTAAATCTTTTGCCGAGAGATTACCTTCAATAGTATTCATTTATGATCCTTATTAATCAGAATTTTTTAAAAGTCGGCGGCGCATTGCGTCAACCTCCGAAATCTCAACGGTAAATTTACCAAAATTTTTTTCATCTTCACGCTTTCCGCCATGAAAATCTGACCCGCCGCTTTGGAGAAGAAAAAATTCGCTTGCAATGCCACGGTAATACTTTACCTGCTGTGGGGAGTGGGAAGGATGAATTACTTCAATTCCATCAACGCCTTCTTCAATTAACTCTTTAATTAATACCTCCGGCATGTAACCGGGGTGAGCAATAAAAGATAAACCGCCGACATCGTTTATAATTTTAAAAGCGCTTTGAGGTGAAAGATGAACTTTTTTTTCATGGGCGGGACAGCCGTTGCCAATGTATTTGTTAAAAGCCTCGTAATAAGAATTTATTAATCCCTTTTGTAACATCGCTTGTGCTATATGCGGACGCCCAACGGCGGAGGTTTTTGCTACTGCCATTATATCATCAATTGAAATATCGAAACCGAGGTTTTTTAATTTCTTTACAATTCTTACGGCTCGTTTATACCGCTCTTCCCGAAAAAATTGTAAATACCTTTCAAGTTCTTCATTGTCGGGCTCCATAAAATAAGCAAGTATATGTACCTCGCGGTCACCCAGGTCCGAACTTATTTCTAAACCGGGAATAACTTCGACGCCTATTTTTTCCCCCTCCTCAAAGGCATCTTTAAAACCATTCAGGCTGTCATGGTCTGTTATGCTGATTGTATCGAGACCCTTTTCTTTTGCAAGCCGGACAATTTCCACCGGAGAAAAAAACCCATCCGAATGTGAGGTGTGCATATGTAGATCAACTGTCCCGCTCATAAAACAAATCGAATTAAATAAAAAAAAATTAGCTGTATTGTTCTTTGAATTTTTCGTAATTCAGAATTCGCAATTTAGAGCCGTCTAGTTCTACTAAACCCTTTTTGGCAAAAGAGTGTAATGTACGCGAAATTGTTTCGCGGGAGGTGCCTGCCATATTTGCAAGGTCGTGCTGAAACGGGAGTTTTTCAATTTCAACTGTGCCCTGTTTTATTTTTCCAATATCATCTGCAAGCTGAAGGATAACCGTTGCAACCTTGCCTTCGGCATCTTTGAGCGATAATGATTTTATTTTCATATCTGCAGCACGCAAACGCTGTGTTAGTTCTTGGAGAAGTGCAATTGAAACCTCGGGGTGCAACCGAAGCAGGTCTAAAAAATCTTTACGCTGAATAATAAATAATTCAGCGTCTTCCATTGCAGTAACATTTGCAGACCTTGTTAGTCCATCGAGAATTGCCATTTCGCCAAAAAAATCAGAATCACCGAGAATAGTAAGGATGACCTCTTTCCCATCATCGCTAACGCGCGAAACTTTTACTTTTCCGCTGATGATAACAAATAGGGCAGAACCGGTTTCGTGTTCAAAAAGAATTACCGACTCTTTTCTATAAGTTCGTTTTGTGCCGAGTTTTGAAATTTGTTCTAAAGTGGAATCATCCAATTCAGAAAAAATCGGGACATACTTAAGAAAATCATTTGTGTTATCTTGCATACCATTCCTCTAAATAA
>JAIOIM010000022.1 GCA_019912505.1 Ignavibacteriaceae bacterium | reverse complement strand
CATTCATCCATTTTAAACTTATAGTCGTAATTCTATTTCGTCATTATTATTTTATTAACTGCTTAATCCTTCTTCCTTCCTACCTTGTTTTAAAATTCAATCATTCATAAGTTTGCAGAGATTTTTTTTGGGAACTTATTCCGATTAACAATCGTCTTATCACTTTTGAATTCAACATTTTTCTTAACAATTTTCCGAAAGGTTAAAATTGGATATTGCAGAATTAAACGAAAAAATTAAGCACGAGAGTGCTTTTATTGATCTACTACAAAACGAAATAGGCAAAGTAATCATCGGGCAAAAGGCAATGGTGGAGCGGCTGCTGATAGGTTTGCTCGGCAACGGGCATATACTTCTTGAAGGCGTTCCGGGACTTGCCAAGACTCTTGCCATAAAAACTCTTGCTTCGGCAATGAAAGCAAAATATCAGCGCATTCAGTTTACACCGGATTTGCTGCCTGCCGATCTCGTTGGAACGATGATTTATAATCAGAAAGATGGAAACTTTTTTATACGTAAAGGTCCAATCTTTGCAAACTTTATTCTTGCCGATGAAATAAACCGTGCACCCGCAAAAGTGCAAAGCGCACTTCTCGAAGCGATGCAGGAACGGCAAGTGACCATAGGAGAAGAAACTTTTTTTCTTCAAGAGCCGTTTCTTGTACTTGCCACACAAAACCCTATTGAACAGGAAGGTACATACCCATTACCGGAAGCACAGGTAGATAGGTTTATGTTAAAAGTAAAAATAACCTACCCAACGCGGGAAGAAGAATTAAAAATAATGAGGCAGAACGTAAACCAAACCGAGGGTAAAGTGCAGCCGGTTATAACTACAGAAGAGATATTGAAAGCCAGGGGACTCGTTCAAGAAGTTTATGTTGATGAAAAGATAGAGAAGTATATTCTCGATATAGTATTTGCAACGCGTAATCCGAAACTATTTGGACTCGAAAAATTAGTTGATTTGATGAGCTACGGCGCTTCTCCGAGAGCTACAATTAACCTTGCGCTCGGTGCAAAGGCAATGGCTTTTATAAAAAGACGAGGTTATGTAATTCCTGAAGATGTTCGGGCAATTTGTTTTGATGTTCTGCGCCACCGCATGGCTGTTAGCTACGAAGCAGAAGCAGAGGAAATTACATCCGAAAATATCATTGAAGAAATCTTAAATAAAATAGAAGTGCCGTAATGCTTACGAGAGAAATCTTAAAGCAAGTTAGACAGATTGAACTAAGAACCCGCGGACTTGTAAACCATGTTTTTTCCGGTGAGTACCATTCGGTATTTAAAGGAAGAGGAATGGAATTTTCCGAGGTACGCGAGTATCAATTCGGCGATGATATAAGAAACATCGATTGGAATGTTACGGCGCGTTTCGGACACCCGTTCATCAAAATATTTGAAGAGGAACGTGAACTTACTGTTATGCTTCTCATCGACCTTAGCGGAAGTTTAATTTTCGGCAGCGTTGAAAAAACTAAACAACAGGTTGCCGCAGAGATAAGTGCAATTCTTGCCTTCTCGGCTATGAAAAATAATGATAAGGTCGGGATGATCTTATTCACCGATAAAATAGAAAAATTTGTTCCTCCGAGAAAAGGTAAAACTCATGTTCTCCGTATTATCCGCGATGTTCTTTCGTTCGAGCCAGCCGGTAAAACTACAAATATAAAAGGCGCACTCGAATATTTGAACAATGCAATAAAAAAGAGAAGCATTGTTTTTCTTCTCTCTGATTTTATGGATGACGGCTACTCCCGCATACTCAGGATTATAGGAAAAAAGCACGACCTTGTTGGTGTAGTGTTAAATGACGAGAGGGAAGAGAAGTTGCCGAGAATAGGGCTTGTTAAATTTATAGATGCCGAAACAGGCAACCAGCGCTGGATTGATACGAGCGACAGCAGGGTTCAAAGACAGTTACGAAAAATTAAAAACGAAAAACTTGAAAAAAGAAAATCCTTATTTGTTTCGAGCAGGCTCGATAGCATTGAAGTACAAACCGGACAGGATTATGTAAAACCGTTAGTTCAATTTTTTAAGATGCGTGAAAAAAGATGGTAAAAATACTCCGGTTGCTCTTCTTTATTTTTATTTTCTCAATAAGTTCATTTGCTCAACAGGTTACAGCAAAAGCTTACACCGATACAACTGATTATTTAATTGGCGACAGGATTAGTTATAAAGTTAAAATAGTGTATCCTGAAAATGTTATCATCGTTCCTCCAAACTTTGCCGACAGTATTCACAACGTGGATGTTTTGGATGTTAAATCTCCGTTAACAACAAAGAGTAACGGAAATATAACCTGTGTTTATGAGTTTGTTTTATCCCGCTTCGATTCATCCGATGTAACAATTCCGGGTTATCCAATCAGGTATAAAAAGAAGGATACACCTGATGAACAAGCCGCGCCGCTACCGGCAGAATATTTGGTAGACACTTTGTATCTGACGGCTGTTACAAATCCGGTTACGTTTACTGTGCATACAATGCGGGTTTTAAAAGAGGAAGGTATGAAGGATATTAAAGAGCCGATTACTATTCCCCTTGACCCGAAAATCGTTTTACTTTATATCCTTCTCGGTCTCGGAATTATTTTTCTTACTGTGCAGATTTATATTTACGTTAAATACAAAAGAAGAAAAAAACCAACAGAAGCAATAGTCCCTAAAATTATTTTACCGCCGCATGTAAAGGCTTTGAAGGATTTGGTTATACTTGATGATAAGCATTTGTGGCAACAGGGTGAGGTAAAAGAATATCATTCCGAAATTACAGGAATTATTAGACGCTATTTTGAAGAACGATATAGAATGCCAGCACTTGAACTATCAACGAGTGAGGTGCTCGAAAACTTAAAACAAAGAAGCGATACAGAAGTTATTAGAAATATTACAAGAGACTTTTTAAACAACGCCGATCTTGTAAAATTCGCAAAGTTTACGCCGATGAATTCAGTAAATGAAGATATGATGGTTGAGGCAAAAGAAATTGTAAAGCTAACCGAGTTTGTTCCGATTGAAGACAAAGGGGAAGAGGAGCGTTTAGATGTTTAACGACATTACATTTGCCTTTCCGTGGGTTTTATACTTTCTCGCGATAATTCCATTGATGGCTGTTTGGTACTGGATTAAAAAAAGAAAAAGCCACGCATCTATAACATATTCTTCGGTTGGAACATTTAAAGATTTAAGCCCAACAATAAGAGAACGGTTGAGGTTTTTTCCTGATTTATTAAGACTCCTGGCAATCGGTTTGTTTATAGTAGCCTTAGCCCGACCGCAAACTTTTTCTTCGGGCGAAAATGTTTACACAGAAGGTATAGATATAGCGATGGTGCTGGATATCTCAGGCAGTATGCTCGCTGAAGATTTAAAACCAAATCGACTTGAAGCGGCAAAAAATGTAATGGATGAATTTATTTCCGCAAGAACTTCTGACAGAATTGGGTTAGTAGTTTTTGCACGCGATGCGTTTACTCAGTGTCCGTTGACCATAGATTATTCGGTGCTCCGAAATTTACTTTCTCAAATAAAAAGCGGAATGATTGAAGACGGTACAGCGATTGGCAACGCAATTGCAAACGGCGTAAATCGGTTAAAAGACAGCAATGCAAAAAGTAAAGTTGTTATCCTTCTTACCGATGGTGTAAATAATGCAGGCGAGGTAGATCCGGTTTCTGCAGCTGAAATTGCAAAAACATTTGGAGTTAGAATTTATACTATAGGCGTGGGAACGCGCGGCGAAGCGCCTTATCCGGTTGCAACTCCGTTCGGTACACGGTACCAAATGATTCCAGTTGAGATTGATGAAAATATATTAAAGGAAATTGCCAACACCACCGGCGGAAAATATTTTCGCGCTACTAATAATACTGCACTTGTTAATATTTACAAAGAGATAGACAGTATGGAAAAAGCCAAGGTCGAAATTACTTCTTACCGCAACGCCGCCGAAATGTTTTACGGATGGCTTGGCGCCGGTCTCTTGTTGATATTACTTGAGTTTGGTTTGAACAAAACTGTTTTAAGAAAACTACCATAAAGATTGTTTATATGATTCGATTTGCAAATCCAGAATATTTTTATGCGTTGTACCTTATCCCGGCGTTTATCCTTTTGTTTTGGTATCTGCTAAAACGGAGGAGAAACCTGCTCGGGCAATTTGCCGATAAAAATCTGCTTAAAATAATATCGGCTGAATACAGCAGCACAAAAAACCTGGTTAAATTTGTACTGTTTATAATCGCTTATGCTTTGCTAATAACTGCCGCTGCAAATCCGCAGGTGGGTACAAAAATGGAAGAAGTAAAACAAACAGGTATTGATGTTTATATAGCGCTCGATGTATCATTAAGTATGACGGCGGAAGATATAAAACCTAACCGTCTCGAAAAAGCAAAGTATGAAATTTCAAATCTTATAAAAAGGCTGCGGGGCGATAGAATCGGGCTGCTTATTTTTTCGGGTCAAGCTTATATTCAATTCCCGTTAACAACAGATTATTCAGCGGCAAACTTATTTTTATCTGCCGTAGATGTAAACTCTGTGCCGCAGCCAGGCACTGCTATCGGGGCTGCTATCTCTCTTGCAATAAATTCATTTGATTACAAAACTGCTACACAAAAAGTGATTGTTATTATAACCGACGGTGAAGACCACGAAGGTGATTTAACACAACCTATAAAAGACGCAAATGAAAAAGAGATAAAAATTTATACTATCGGGTTAGGCTCGCCGGAAGGCGTGCCGATACCAATTCACGATTCAAACGGAAATGTGGCTGGATTCAAAAAGGACGGCTCGGGAAGCATTGTGCTTACAAAACTTGACGAACAAACTTTGATGAAAATTGCAAGTGAAGCCGGCGGAAAGTTTTTCAAAGGCACAAACTATGAAGATGAACTTGATAAAATTTACAAAGACCTTTCAAGTTTAGATAAAGCTGAGTTCGGTACAAAAAAAGTAACTGATTATGAAGACCGATTTTACTATTTTCTTATACCGGCAGTATTCTTATTGATTGTCGAGTTTTTTATTACCGATAAAAAATCTCCGTTTTTTAAAAAGATAAATAGGAGGTTGGGATTAGAATGAACAAAATATTATTGATGGTATTCATTTTCTCATTTTCATTATTTGCGCAGCAGATGCGAAGTTTGAATAACGATGGTGTAGAATTATACAAAGAAGGAAAATACTCCGAAGCCGAGGTTAACTTCAAAAAGGGAGTTGAAAAACAACCTGAAAATTTCGCGGCAAATTTTAATCTTGGTGATTCTTATTATAAACAAGGCAGGTATGATGAGGCTATAAAGTCGTATGAAACTGCCTTGAAGACCTCGAAGGAAAATGAATATTCAGCAAAAACATATCACAATGTCGGCAATTCATTATTGAAGATGCAGGAAAAAGTTCAAGACCCGCAACAAAAAAACAAAATGCTTCAGCAAAGTATAGAAGCCTATAAAAATTCGCTTAAACTAAATCCTGATGACAGGGAAACCAAATATAATTTGTCTTATGCTCTGTCACTACTCGACAAAAACAAAAATAAGCAGCAGCAGGATAATAAAGATAAAAACAACAAAGACGATCAAAAGAAAGATCAGCAGGATAAAGAGAAACAAAACCAGGATAAAAACAATCAGGACAAAAACAATCAGCAGAACAAAGACGAACAGAAGCCGGATCAAAACCAGGAGAGTAAACAAGATAACTTAAAGCAGCCAGATAAAAATAAAATATCAAAAGAAGAAGCGGAAAGAATTCTTCAGGCTTTAAAGAATAATGAAAAAGATTTGCAGAAAAAGTTGCGTAAAGTTCAGGGCAAAAAAGTAAAAACAGAAAAAGACTGGTAACAAAAATTATAAAATGAAACACAACTTTTTAAGATACAGTTTTTTATTAATATCATTTATTTTTCTTCCGGCAGCGGTCTCGGCTCAGTCGTTTGTTGCCTCGGTTGATAGAAACCCTGTTGGAGTAAATGAACGATTCCAGGTAACATTTTCTTTTTCGGGGGGAGACATTAACGGTGTTAAAAATTTTAAAGCACCTGATTTTAAAAATTTTTATGTTCTGTCCGGTCCAAATCTTAGTACAAACATGCAGATAATAAATGGCGCGGTTTCCGGTTCAAAGTCATACTCATTTTATGTGCAGGCTTCAAATGCGGGTAAATATAAAATTGGTTCTGCATCTGTAGAAAGCGGCGGAAATACATATACAACAGATATTGTAACAATTGAAGTTCAGCAAGGAACACCGCAGCAAAAAAACGGAAAACCCGATCCCTACGCGGAGATTGGTGATAACTTATTCATCCGTGCATCGGCTGATAAACTTACGCTATACAAAGGCGAACAAGTTACGGTAACATACAAACTTTACACACGGCTTAGTATAGCTTCGCAAATGTCGGTTTCAAAATTACCTCAGTATCAGGGCTTTTGGGCGGAAGAATTAACGGCAGGGCAAAACATTATGTTTGATACTGAAGTGCTTAACGGCAAGCAGTATCGGGTTGGTTTGCTTAAAAGGGTTGCACTGTTTCCTTCTCAAACCGGTGAACTTGAAGTTACTCCGTTCGAAATAAACGTACCTGTGCAGGTTAAAAAGCAAAAGCGTACAAGCGGCAACGCATTCGATGATTTTTTTAATGATCCGTTTTTCAACCAATCTGAGATGGTTGATTACAAAGCTAAATCGAACACATTAAAATTAAAAGTTTTAGATTTGCCGTCTGAAAATGTTCCCGCTTCATTCAACGGTGCGGTCGGTAATTATTCAATATCATCTTCATTAGATAAAAAACAAACAAAAACTGATGAACCGATTTCATTAAAAATGGAGATAAAAGGTTCAGGTAATATAAAACTATTAAATGTCCCGACTCTAAACCTACCCGCAAGTTTTGAACAGTATGAACCTAAAACCGATGAAGACATTAACCGCGCCGGTATTGTATCGGGTACAAAAAGGATTGAATATCTTTTGGTGCCGAGAAGCGCCGGTAAATTTGATATTGACCCGGTTGAATTTTCATTTTTCAGCCCGGCAAGAAAGGAATTTGTTACACTAAAAACAGATCCTTATAACATTGAAGTTGAGCAGGGCAAACATGAAATCGGCGGCTTTACATCAAAAGAAGATGTAAAAATGCTTGGACAGGATATTCGCTTTATAAAACTCGATGAAAAATTATTGAACAAAAGAGACGGTATTGTTCTGTACACCGCCGGTTTCTGGGCTGCGGTTATAACCCCGATATTTGCGTTGTCTTTTTTAGTAGGATGGAAGCGACGGCATGACAAGCTTTCCGGAAACTTACAACTGATGCGTTATCAGAAAGCGCAAAAAGTTTCCAAACTAAAATTAAAAAATGCAAAAGCATTGATGGAAGCTAATAAACCGGTTGAGTTTTATACCGAAATATCACAGGCGCTGTTCGGCTACCTTGAAGACAAATTTAAAATTCCAAAAGCGGAGTTTACTCTGGAAAGGGCATCCGATGAGTTACGCCAAAGAAAAATCGATGAAAAGCTGATTGAACAATTTAAAGTATGCGCTGAAAAATGTGAGTTCGCAAGGTTTGCTCCCGGTCAGCAAGAAGCAGTTGCTATGAACGATATGTACAATCAATCAGCTGATGTAATTATTGAACTTGAAAAAAATTTTAACGGCAAGAGGAAGGTTTAATGAAGAAAATTATTTTTCTACTCCTCTGTTTTCTATCGGTACAACTATTCGCATCAGAAGTTGAAGAAATGCTGCAAAAGGGGAATCGGTTATTCCGTGATAAGGATTATAAAAAAGCAGTAGAGGTTTACACCGAAATTGTCAACGCCGGGTATGAAAGCTCCGCGTTATTTTACAATCTCGGCAATAGTTACTACCGAACCGGACAATTAGGTTACGCGATATTAAATTACGAAAAGGCTTTAAGGTTAAGTCCGGGCGATGCGGACGTCAAACACAACCTTACACTTGCAAACTCAAAAACCGCTGATAAGATGGAAAGCTTCCCGCAGTTTTTTTTGTTTGAGTGGTGGGAAGCGGTTTTAGGAGCATTTTCATTGAGCGGTTGGACTTACACCGCATATTTCTTTTTTATCGCCTTGCTTTCTTCAATAGGATTTTACTTCTTTGCACAGTCGCCTTCGCATCAAAAAATTTCTTTAATATCTGGTATACTTTTAATTGTGCTTTTGCTTTTTTCAGCCGCACTTGTTATTATTAAGTATAATCGGGAAGTAAATATAAAAAACGGGATTGTTGTTGAAAATGTAGTCACGGTTAAACAATCACCTGATGAAAAAAGCGGAGATGCTTTTTTAATTCACGAAGGTTTAAAAGTAACACTTGAAGACAAAATTGACCAATGGATAAAAATTAAATTATCCGATGGTAAAGTCGGGTGGTTAAATCAAAATGATGTCCGGGTAATCTGATTAAAAGAGCAGGGCTGTTTGATAGAAGAATTGAGTAAGAAAAGTTAAAAAATTATTAACAGGTTGTAAGTACCGAAATTGAAACAAAAAGTATATCAGATAGAGAAC
>JAIOIM010000173.1 GCA_019912505.1 Ignavibacteriaceae bacterium | reverse complement strand
ATACGGAAATGCTTACAACGCCTATGGACGGCAAGTTTTTTTATCCTGCCGCATCAAACAGCGGGGATAAAGTACTTTTAACATCCGATAATTTTACAGGGCTTTGGCTGCTTGATGTAAACACAAAAAACATCGTACAATTAAATAATTATACAGGCGCAGGGTATAACGCAAAGTTTACCGGCAGCGAAGAAAAAGTAATTTTTAGAAAAGATGATTTTTCACAGCAGAGAAAATTTTCATCACTAATTGTACAAAACTTTGGCGACTTAAAAGAAAACGTAATTGAACCTAACACCCGAAATCTTTCAGAAGCATCAATACTTAAAAACGGAACCATTGCATATATAAAAGGAAATAACCTGCAAGCCGATGATTTAGTTTCCGGCAAAGTTTCAACATCAACAATAAACGAAGCGGTTGTTTATATAGAGGATGGCGCAATAGCCCTTTTTAATAATGGCGTAAAAAAGATTCTTAAACCTCTCGGCGAAGGAAATTATATTTGGCAGTCAATTTCGCCCGATGGAACAAAGTTGTTATTTACCGCTGCAGGTAAAGGAACATACGTTTCCGATTTAAATGGAAATATAATTGCAAACCTTGGTTATGCAAACGCCCCGCAATGGTCGGCTAATGGTAAATACATTGTGTATATGAATGATAAAGATGACGGGCACAAACTGCTCTCATCTGAAATTTATGTTATCGGAGCAGACGGACAAAACAGAACACAGTTGACGTCAACAGATGATGTTCTGGAAATTTATCCTGCATGGCTTTCGTCAAACAAAATTATTTACGGCACACAGGACGGCGTTATTTATTCTATCCAATTAATGTTTGAATAAGAGGTTTAATCATGAAAAATATTGTAAAAGTATTAATATTAATTTTTGTTATTGCGCTGCAAGCACAGGCACAACTCCTCTCTGGTATTAAATTATGTATAGACCCGGGACACGGCGGACACGATGCGGCAAATGATAGATATATTCCGCAAACAGGTTTTTGGGAATCAGACGGCAATTGGGATAAAGCTCTTCATCTTAAAGAAATTTTAACCGGACTTGGCGCACAGGTTATATTAACGCGCCAGGGGAATAATGATTCCGATGATCTTCCCCTCTCGCAGCGCGCCGGAATTGCAAACAGCAACAACGTAGATTTTTTTCAATCAATACACAGCAACGGATGGCTGGGGACAAGTAATTCAACATTATTGTTGTATCGGGGTTATGATGCACAGCCTATTTTTCCGCAGGCTAAAACAATGGGCGCAATTATGGTTCAGCGCATTTATCAGGTTAATAGAACAACCGGCTATTCAAACCGGGGCGATTGGTCGTTTTACCCTGATTGGGGAACCTCCGGTCTCGGCGTGCTTCGCCCCTTAAATATGCCGGGCGTTCTTTCGGAAGGTTCTTTCCACGATTATATTCCTGAGTCGTGGAGGCTAATGAATACAAATTATAGAAGAAGTGAAACATGGGCAATGGCTCGCTCATTTCTTGAATATTTTAACGTCGGTAACGAAGGAGTCGGCGCAATAGCCGGTGTTGTACGCGACCCCGAAAAAAATGTTACCTATTATTATTTATCCGGCAGCAACGACCAGAAAAAACCTGTAAACCAGGTTCAAGTAACATTGATGCCCGGGAATAAAGTTTATAACGGCGATGACAAAAACAACGGGTTTTTCTTTTTCGACAGCCTTGCGCCGGGACAGTACACAGTATATTATCATGCAGATGATTTCTCTTATGATTCATCTACAGTAACTGTTGTTGCTCATCAAACGGTTTTTGCCGATAAGTTTTTAATTGAAGCGCCAAACTATAACCCCCCCGTTATTACAAATTATACGCCGGTTAGCAGCGCAATTAATGTAAGCCGGTTGGCTAATATAGTTGTAGACTTTGATATAAGAATGAACTCCACAACAACGCAATCCGCATTTTCAATTTCGCCAACAATAAGCGGTAGTTTCGTTTGGGAGAACAACAACAAAAAAATGACGTTTGACCCATCCGGCTTGCTTGATGCCGGAACCGAATATACTGTTACAATTGATACAAACGCGGTTTCTTATTTCGGAACAAAAATAGCCGCCGAAGTATCGTTCTCATTTTCAACGCGAAGTAAATTAAACTTACTTGCTTTATACCCTGACAGCGGAGCAGTTGATGTTAGCGCTACAGTTCAGCTTCGCGCTGAATTTGACGCCGCAATAGATCCATATTCATTAAGCGGTAATGTTACACTAAAAGATATAGACGGCAACAGCATAGGCGTTACACCGGACGCTACAGGGTATGCCTACGGTAATATAATTTTTGAACCACAGCAGCCGCTTGATTTAAACAAATCGTATATTCTTACACTCAAATCCAACATAAAGGATATGGAAAACATTACTCTCGGTTATGAGCTTGTTGTTCCTTTTAAAACAACTGATGAAACATACGTAAGCGGAAATGTTTTTGATACGTTTGAGGACATCGGCGGTTGGAATGATCCCGAATTCAGCGGAAGCACAACCGGTACGGTGCCTGACTTTACAACTTTCTCGGTCGTTTCAACAAAAAAAGTTAATGGAACAAAATCGGGCAGATTGATATATGAATTTGCAAACGAAACTGGCGGAGTGTGCCGTGTTTACAACTCTACAAAACCAAATGTAGGCAGCAACGCTTCATCGGAAGTCGGCATGTGGATATTCGGCGATTTCAGCCGCAACATGTTGGAGTACTGGTTTTACCACAGCAGTACATCAAATGTTATTGTTCCTATTAATTCTCTTGATTGGACGGGCTGGCGTCTTGTAAGAATACCTCTTTCATCTGTAACCGGACCGGGAGACAAACTTTTCCACAGTATTGTTATTCGTCAAACATCGGGCACAAAAAAAGGAACACTATATTTTGATGATGCACAGTCGGATATTGTAACTGATGCAGAAGAACTGCCTGTTCCGAATAGATACGCACTTCAGCAGAACTATCCTAACCCGTTTAATCCATCCACGATGATTGTTTATTCGGTTCCGGAAAGAGTAAACGTAACAATAAAAGTTTACGATGTTCTCGGTAAAGAAGTAGCGCAGTTGGTTAATGAAGAAAAGGACAACGGAATATACCGCGTTGCATTTAACACTGCCGATTACAACCTTGCAAGCGGAATTTATTTTTACCGCATCAAAGCAGGCGCATTTACATCTGTTCGTAAGCTGATGCTCGTTAAGTAAAATTCTTAAACGTCGTATATAAAATAAAAGCCGGGTAACTTTATGTCCCGGCTTTTTTAGTGAGGCAAATGTTGTTTTTGCCGACAGACAATTTCAAAAAATTACTTCAAAATATTTTAATACTCTCAAAGCTCGTAAAGTATTCCATCTGCTTGGCGCGCCCACTTTTTCCATTTCAAAATGAGTTTGCCCTTTATGGTTTGATTGAAGATTCCATCTTTTATTCTTTCCTCTTTTTTTCAAAACAATATCAACAGCATCGCTCATTCTTTCGTCATAATTAAATTTTGAATTGCGAAAATAATCCAAGGAGCGCAAAACATCATAATACCATCTTGAAGGGTAAGACAACCTTAAAAACTGACTTTTAATAATATTATTTGTTTTGTCCGACTTAAACAATTTATGCAGCAATATAAACTCTCCCGCCTCAGCCGAAACCCTAACTCCCCCATCAGAAACCTTAAGGTTTTCATGCACTGAAATATTCAACACTTTTGATGCTTCGGCAGTTTCTAATTTTCAGCTTTCAACAGTTCTATTGCTGCTAAGCCCGGCTTCAGTAAAATCTATTATTCCAACAGTTTGCGCTTCGGCAACAAGTTTGGCAATTGTTCCGCCCATTCCAAGTTCTGCATCACCTGGGTGTGCAGCAAATACCAATATATCCAAATTCATTGTTTTTTATCTCTTTATGATATCTCTCAATCTATCTTTATTATTAATTTATCCGCTGGGCTCTTAATCTTATTAATTGAATACGAAGAAACATGAGTATAAATTTGAGTTGTTTCAAGCCGCTTATGCCCTAGCAATTCTTGGATATATCGAATATCTGTTCCATCATCAAGCAAATGAGTTGCAAAACTATGACGTAATGTGTGAACTGTTGCTTTCTTTTTAATTTTAGATTTTTTCAGAGCTGTTTTAAAAACCGATTGAACACTTTTGGGACTATAC
>JAIOIM010000172.1 GCA_019912505.1 Ignavibacteriaceae bacterium | reverse complement strand
AATGATTTTCAATGCTACATGAGTACTTTGTATCATTTGTTAATGGCAACCGTACGCAGCGGCGACCGAAGCCTTATGATTAAATACATTGACGATATTGCCATGAAAAGATTTGCCGAAGGATTCCAGCCGAATGAACTTTGTAAAACCCTTTCAGTATTCAAAAAAATTATAATTGCGGAGATGAATACCAACCCCGAATTGAAGAAAATTGAACAAGTAGTTTACGACTACATCGGGCTTACTTTGCAGTTGGCTCAGGATGAAGTGGAAGATTTGTATGATAAACTCCTGGAAAAAATGCCAATGGATAAATTTTCAGAATCATCGCTTCTGCCCGATTGCAAAGAGCTTCAACAAATGATTAGACAGTTAAGCGCTTTTTATCAAATCTCTCCGGAAAATGGTGAATCTTCTGCAGAGGCGAACTTAATAATAAATTAAAACATCAATGAAACTAAATACAAAAAATTATTTTTAGAGGATTAAATGAAACACTATGAAATTGTAATTGTTGGCGGCGGGCCTGCTGGGGTTGCCTGCGCTCTATCTGCAAAAAACACATACCCCGATAAAAACATTGTTCTGATAAGAAAAGAACCCACACCAATGATCCCTTGCGGGATTCCTTATGTCTTCAGTACACTTAACGAAGTGAGTGATAATATTCTTCCAGATACACCGCTGATAGCAAACAACATAGAGGTTATTAACGATGAAGTGGTGGGTAGAGCAAATCATACAATCGTTCTTTCAAACAGCGAAGAAATTGCATTTGAAAAACTTGTTGTTGCAACCGGTTCCAAAGCGGTTATGCCCAATATAGAAGGCACTGAAAAAGAAAATGTTTTTCTTGTTAGGAAGGACAAAGAGTATCTTAATAATTTAAAAACCTGCATACAAAAATCCAAAAAAATTATTATTCTCGGCGGTGGATATATTGGTGTTGAAGTTGCCGATGAGTTAGCCAAAGCAAAAAAGGACGTTACTATTGTTGAGATGATGGATGTGCTGCTTCCAACTATGGATGCTGAGTTTGGAAGTAAAGTAAAAGAAATTATTGAGAAAGAAGGAGGTAAAGCAATTACAGGCAAAAGCGTTAAAAAAATTCTTGGTAATGGCAAAGTAAGTGGTGTTGAATTAAACGATGGCTCAAAAATAAGTTGTGATCTTTTAATTGTTTCGTGCGGCTATAAACCAAATATAGATTTGGCAGAAAAATTCGGTATTACTTTTGAAGAGGGCAAGGGGATCTTAGTTGATGCTTATCTGCGAACTTCCGAAAAAAATATTTTCGCAATTGGAGATTGTGCCGCTAAATATGATTTCTTCACCGGTGAATATTCAAATATTATGCTCGCCTCTACCGCAATGGCTGAAGGGCGGCTCGTAGGTTCAAATCTATATTCAATAAAAGTAGTTCGTCAATATCCGGGAGTGCTTGGATCCTTTTCAACAAAAATAGGAGCCACTGCATTTGCCGTAAGCGGCATTACGGAAAAACGCGCAAAAGCCCGCTCGCTCGATTACACAGTTGGAATTGCAAAAGCCGTTGACCGTCATCCCGGCAAATTGCCCGGTGCTTCTGAAGTTACGGTTAAACTAATTTTTTCAACTTACTCACATACATTAATGGGCGCGCAAATTATGGGAGGAGATTCTGTGGGTGAGATGATAAATATTATGTCAGTTATGATTTTAAATAAAATGACCGACATTGACATCACCAATTTGCAAATCGGCACGCATCCTCTTTTAACGGCTTCGCCGATTGCTTACCCAATAATTAACGCAACGGTAGATGCAATAAAAAAATGGTATAAATATCAATTAGCATAATCTCGAAGGATTACAAATGACTGAACAAGAAAAACAAAAATCGTATGATGATGAAGAAAAACGAATTCAAGAAAACGTTTCTAAAATAAAACATCGTATCGCAGTATTCAGCGGCAAAGGCGGGGTTGGAAAAACCACCGTTAGTATAAACCTTGCATACGCTTTACAGCTTGAAGGATTTTCGACCGGAATTCTTGATGCCGATATAACTGGTCCAAACGTAGCTAAAATGTTAAATGTGCAAAGCGAATTAATTTTTTTGAATGAAAAAATAATTCCTTTTGAAAAATATGGCGCTAAAATGATGTCGATGGCTAGCATGATAAAAAATGGTCAGCCATTAATTTGGCGCGGACCAATGAGGTCAAAACTTATAAATCAGTTTTTAGCCGATGTTGATTGGGGAGAACTTGATTTTTTAATTGCCGATTTACCACCCGGAACAGGCGATGAAATTTTAACAATATCCCAGCAAATGAAACCCGATTACGCTGCTGTGGTAACAACACCACAAGAAGTTTCAATAATGGATGCCGAGCGGGCAATTAATATGGCAAAAAAATTGGAAATACCATATATAGGCGTAGTAGAAAATATGGCAGGGTTTGTTTGCCCTCATTGCAGTGCTGTTATTGAACTCTTCGGCGTTGGCGGCGGAGAAAAGTTGGCTAATAAATACAGCGTTCCGTTTCTCGGTTCAATTCCAATTGATATTGACGCGCGCATACTTAGCGACAGCGGCAAACCGATTGTGCTGGAAAAACCTAACTGTGAAGTTGCTGCGGTATTCAAGTCAATTGCCTTCTCGATTAATTCAATTTGTAATATGGACATTGAGCAAAGCAAATAACAGAATGAATAATTTTTAAAAAATTAAAATAGGAATTATTATTTACGACAGATACAAAAGCTGTGCCGGCGGAAAATGATTTCACTTCGCAAAGGAAAGAGTTAAAAATTATAAAATACTAAAAGGATAAATTTTTAGTAAAAAATATTAGCAGGTAAACTTATGGCAATAATAAAAAAATATTCAAAAAATAAAAAAATATGCAGGGTAACTTTTAAGTTATCAAAAGGACTATGTAAGAGCTTTAAAAAAATAAGCTTAGTTGGAGATTTTAATGACTGGAACGTTGATCAAAACAAATTTATAGAGAAAAACGTAGACGGTTCTTCATCAATTGAACTTATGCTTAAAGGCAACGCTGAATATCAATTTAAATATTTCTGTGATGACCATGTATGGCTGAATGAACCGGAAGCCGATACTTATGTTGCGGCAGCTTTTAAAGATTCTGAAAACTCGGTTTTATTAATTTAGTTTTACACAAAAAAGAAAGTGGCACATAGAAGAGTCTAATATTATTTAACAAATAACCATGGAGGCAATTATGCCAAACTTTGATGGTACTGGTCCGCAAGGACAAGGTGCAATGTCGGGCAGACAGAGAGGCGGCTGCCGTAATATAAAAACACCTCAAACAACAAATTCGGAAAATCAACCCGAAAATAAAGAAGAAGTCTTTTACGGACTCGGCAGAGGCGGTAACGCGCGTGGAGGCGGAATGAGAAACCGTTTCAGAGGCGGTAATCGGCAGGGTCGTAGCAATGGAAAAGGATCCGGCGGCGGGTCATAATGCCAGGAAGAAATCATGATAATAGCCGTTGCAACTGAAAAGCCGTTTAACTCCGCACCGCTTTCTGAATCCTTTGGAAGAAGTTATTTCTTCTTGATTTTTAATTCGAAAGATAACTCGGAGTTTGTTTTGCCCAATCCGTTTGCAACTGAAC
>JAIOIM010000171.1 GCA_019912505.1 Ignavibacteriaceae bacterium | reverse complement strand
AATAAAACTGTTTATGATGAGAAAAAGAGTATAGTATTTCTTTTAATTATTATTCTTTTTGCAATAACCAATACAGTTACTTTTTTGACGTTGGTCATGCAATCTTTGTTTAGCGGGCTTCCCATCTGGCTGCCGCTTTTTATCAAAACCGAATTTATTTTTGTGATCCTATTATTTCCCTCTCTTATCCTTTTCAAAATAGATGCTTCTCTGTGTAACGCAATAAAAAAATGCAAAGGAGGTGAATATGGAAAATAGAGAAAAAAGTTTCATCAATTCACTCCTTGATTCTGTTATAGAGTCAACAGCAGACGGAATCCTTGTTGTAGATAGTCAAGGTATAGTTTCAAAGTCGAATAAAAAGTTCGCAAAGTTATGGAACATACCTCAAGCACTTATTGATTCTAAAAATGACAAAAAATTATTAGCATTTATTTTAGATCAACTTAAAGACCCTGACTTATTTATAAAAAAGGTTGAAGAACTTTATGCGAAGCCTGAATTAGAGAGTTATGACATTTTGGAATTTAAAGACGGCAGATATTTTGAAAGGCTCTCATTCCCGCAAAAATTGGGAGATGAAATTGTAGGACGGGTTTGGAATTTTCGGGATATTACCGAGCGAAAGCACCTGGAAAAAGTTCAACAGGAAAGTGAGAATAAATATCGGGATTTGTTTGAAAAATCGGGTGATGCACACTTAATAATTTCTAACGGCAATTTTATCGACTGTAACGAAGCAACCGTTAAATTGCTGCGTTATAAAAACAAAACTGAATTACTTAATACCCACCCATCAGAATTATCGCCCGAAATGCAGCCTGATGGAAAAACTTCTTTTGAAAAAGCAAATGAGATGATGAACATCGCTCTTGAAAAAGGAAGCCATCGTTTTGAGTGGAATCATATAAAAGCTGACGGTGAGGTTTTCCCTGTTGAAGTACTGCTAACTACTATAAAAATTGATGGCGAGAATATTATTCTTCATACCGCGTGGAGAGATATTACAGAACAAAAAAAATCAGAGCGGCTGCGTGATGCTCTTTATCAAATTTCGGAATCGACACACAGAGCCTCCGATATGGAGATGTTGTACAAAAAGATACATGAAGTTGTGGCAACATTGATGATTGTAAAAAATATTTATATTGCTGTTTATGATGATGTGCTGGAGTTACTTTCGTTTCCCTATATGGTAGATGAGTATGATCCTCATTATGAACCAAAAAAACTTGGGAAAGGATTGACTGAATACGTTTTAAGAACAGGCGAACCGATATTGGTTGACGCAGAAAAAGATTTAGCATTACGTGAAAGCGGCGAAGTTGAACTTATCGGCACACCCACCGAAATTTGGTTGGGGGTTCCACTTAAAGTAAGCGGAAAAGCAATTGGTGTTATTGTAGTGCAAGACTATGAAAACCCTAAAACTTACGGCGAAGCAGAAAAGCAAGTTTTAATTTTCGTTTCAGAACAAATAGCGTTGGTAATAGAAAGAAAAAGAAACTCCGAAGCCATTATAAAATATACCGAGGAACTAAAAGAATTAAATCATACAAAAGATAGATTTTTTTCAATCGTTGCGCATGACCTAAAAAGTCCATTCCAGGGACTACTCGGTTACCTCCATATTTTAACAACCGAGTATGCAACTTTGTTAGAAGAAGAAAAAAAACTTTTTATAAAACATATTGACGAACTAAGCCGTAACACATTTTCGCTTTTAGAAAATTTGCTTGAGTGGTCGAGAATACAAACCGGTAGAATCAGTTTTAACCCTACTGCCTTTAACCTTTTGCAGGATTCGCAGCTTACAATTTCTTTATTAAAACAAACAGCCGTGAATAAAAAGATTACCTTGGATTTGTCTATTGACGAAAAAATAATTGTTAATGCCGATAAAAATATGCTATCCACCGTAATTAGAAATTTAGTATTTAACGCAATAAAATTTACAAACGCAGGTGGTAAAATTACTCTCTCAGCAAAACCCAAAGCTGATTTAATTGAAATATCAGTGGCAGATACAGGCATTGGGATAAGGCAGGATATTGTAGATAAATTATTTAAGATTGACGAAAATGTAAGCACAAAAGGGACGGCAAACGAACTCGGAACCGGTTTGGGTCTATTACTTTGCAAAGAGCTGATTGAAAAGAACAGTGGTAATATTCGGGTAGAGAGTAAAGTTGGTAAAGGCAGTAAATTTATATTTACTTTACCTTCCGCTTGATACTGATATACAAAAAAGCTTTTACCAATATTCTTCAGGCTTTATCATCAAAGCCCCAATTTCAAATGATCAAATCAATTAATCAACGCTCATTTGATCAATAATTTTTATCTCCTCTTTTTTGTTTCTTCCACTTTTGCGGGCGTTAAATCTGCAACAATTTCGTTCGGCAGTAAATAATACATTGAGCCTGTAAACCAGTCAATTACCATTCCGGGGATAAATCCGTTGAGCGCATTAAGCCAGAACCAGGATGACATTTTCTTTGTAAGTTGAATTTCATATAAATCATACCCGTCAAGTTCAAACCTCACCACATGATCGCGCCCGCGGTCAATATTTATTATTTGCGGAGATGTTCCGAACTTTTTACCGTCTATGGTTATGTTGGCGTTTGGAGGAGTTGTTTTTAAATCGATATTTTGTGTTGTTGTGTTTAGTACCGTAGAACATGCGCTAAATACCGTCATCAATATAGCAGCAGTTATTCCGAGTATTAATCTTTTCATTGTTCCGATCCGTTTTTATTTTATTATCGGATAAAGTGAACAATTTATTTAGACTATAAGGATAAAAACTTTACAAATTGCATTTACTAAATACTAACAAATAGCTTATTATTCTTTGAATGAAATATAAAATTGTAATTTGTGTTTACATTTCTATCGGGTTGTTGTGTGTTGTTAACCTTGCGGATTTTTCTTCACAAGATTATTTGCAATGTTTCCACTGCGCTCTTACTTTCTTTTCTTACACAAGAACTGAAGAAAAAAATATTTTCTCAGTGGTTCTCTGTGCATGCTCGGTGGTTCTCTGTGTTACTTATTGATTTTTATTACACAGAGTGCCACAGAGATTTCGCGGAGTTACACAGAGAAAAACTTCTGCGTAAGGTGACTTACTAATTAAAATCTTAAACACTTTTTTGAAATAGTATCTGTGCATTTATACCAAATACACGAAAATTTTATTAATTCGGGCGACAATTGCAAAAACTAACTAATTGTAAACTTTTGCTCAAATATTTCTTTCTAAAACATTTGCCTTTTACCTCAACAATAGATAATTTTTTTATCATTCTTTCACAATTTCATATGAGGCACTAATGGATAATAACGATACAAATATCGATGTTCAAGATAATCCTCAGGAACCGGAAATGCCGGACGAACTGACACACTCAGATAAGATGACCGGTGTGTTTACCGAACCTGGCACCACCTTTACGCAAACCGCCCTCTTTCCGCCCCGAACAAGCGACTGGCTGCTGCCCCTTTTACTCGTCATAGTTGTTTCAATTATAGCTAACATTGTTCTTATGAGCAACTCTGAAACATCTTTTTTATTAAAAGATAAACAGATGGAACAGATAAAAAAGCAGGATGTTGAATTACAAAAAAAAGTAAAAAAAGGTGAGCTTACAGCTGAACAGGCTGAACAGCAAAGTGAGGCAATGCGGCAGGGTATTGAGATGATGAGCGGTCCAATTGGTATGGTAATTTCTTCGGTAGGAATTATAGTTGCCCGGTTTGCTTTCTTTTTTATCTTCGTTTTAATTTTCTTCCTTCTCGCAAAGTACGCCTTTAAAGGTGAGGGAACATTTACTTCGGCAATGACGGCATATGGTTTGCCGCATTACATCTTAGCTGTGCAGGCTTTAGTGGCAACTATACTGGCAGTTTTGCTCGGAAAGTTATTTATGGATACCAGCGTGGCGTCATTAATTAGTGCGGATAAAACAACAATTACAGGATTATTGCTCTCATATATTGATCCGATTTCAATATGGTTTTATACTGTGCTTGCCATTGCGCTTGCAAAAATGTTTAAAGCCGAATCAAACACAAAATATTATATTCTCTCTTTCGGAGTTTGGATTATTACCGGTTTGATAATGTTTGCGTTAGGTTTTAATTATTAATTTGTTTTTTGTACTGCCCGCACCATGTGGGCAGTGCTCTACATAATACTCTGCGGGTCAACATCAAAAAATAACTTCACGTCTTTAAATCTCGATTTTCGGTTGAACTCAATGAATGAATCAAGAACCGCTTTACGAAGTATCGCGCCGCCGGGGTCCACTTCCCTGCCGCTTTTAATTAATATTTGAAATCTGTAATTTCCCTTCAACCGGGCAATCAGCGCGGTTGATGGCGGTGTTATCTTTAAGTATTTGCTGTAAACTTTTAGTTCGTAAAAATAATCGAATATTGCGCCGCGTGCTTTTTCCTCATCCGGGTCTTTTGTTTCAATCAAACATAAACGGGTAAATGGGGGATAACCCATCTGCTGCCTGTCCCGAATTTCTTTTTCATAAAAGCCGTTGTAGTCATCTGCAATAACTTTTTTTAACGTAAAGTTTTTTTCATTTTGGGTTTGAATAATCACTTCCCCCTCAACTTTACTTCTGCCGGCGCGACCCGAAACCTGGGTGAGCAGTTGAAATGTTCTTTCGTCCGCGCGGAAATCCGGCATCCACAAACTTGTTTCGGCTGATATAACACCAACGAGCGTTACTCGCGAAATATCCAAACCTTTGGAAACCATCTGCGTGCCTACGAGTATGTCGATATCGCCTCTGCTGAAATCGCGCAGCATAATGCTGAGTGAATTTTTTTTCGAAACAGAATCGGAATCGATACGTCTTATTTTTGCGCCGGGTAAATAAAACTCAAGTTCGTCTTCAACTCTTTCGGTACCGGTACCGAAATATTTTATTGATAACGAACCGCATGTTGTGCAGGCTTTCGGCACTTCAACGGTTAAACCGCAGTAGTGACATTGCAGATAATTTTTATTGATATGATACACCATCGGCACGGAACAGTTTTGGCAGGTTTCAATTTCGCCGCAGTCATCGCAAAATATTTGAGTAGAAAAACCCCTCCTGTTTTGAAGAATTATTGTCCCTTCTTTTTTTGCTACTCTATCGGCAATTTTATCGAGTAAAATGGTAGAAAAAACATTTTGCATTCTCCCTTTTTTCTTTTCTATAATAACATTTACAAGTTCAATCTTCGGAAGCTTTGCGTTGTCTATTCGTTCCGGCAAATTGAGCAGCGCATATTTTTTGTTAAGTGCATTGTACATTGTTTCAATTGAGGGCGTAGCCGAACCGAGAACAACCGGGCAATTGGAATGTTTGCCCAATATAATTGCCGCATCGCGCGCATGATACTTTGGAACAAGCTCCCACTGTTTATAACTCGCATCATGTTCCTCATCAACAACAATAAGCCCTATCTCCTTCAACGGTGAAAATAAAGCAGAACGGGCGCCTACAACAACTTTTGACTTTCCGTTAAGCAGCCGGCGCCAAGCGTCATAGCGTTCGCCAAGCGACATACGGCTGTGCTGAACACTTACAAGCGCGCCGAAATTATTAAACAACCGTGATGTTATCTGCGGAGTTAATGAAATTTCGGGAACTAAGATTAAAGCGGTTTTTCCGGCGTCGAGTACTTTTTTTATCAGTTCAATATATACTTGTGTTTTACCGCTTCCTGTAATACCGTGCAGTAAATATGGTTTAAATGAAAACGGGTTTATATGTTTTGATATCTCGTCAACCGAGGATTGCTGCTGCTCGGTAAGTACAAATTCTATTTTTGCTTCTTTAAATTCCTCTTCGTATTTGCGTTCGACTTCTTTATCGAAAACTTTCAGCACCCCTTTTTTTTCAAGCGATTCAACCGATGAACCGGAAGCTTCTGTTTTTTTCAGTAACGATGCGAGAGCAATTGGAGTACTTTTTTTCTTTGTAAGTTCGAGTAATATTTTTACCTGCTGAGGACTGCGGCTTTCTATCTCCGGAATAAGATCATAAACATCAGCTAAAGATTTAACAAGTTGAACATATTTTGCAGTTTTAATTTTTACTTTTGCTTCCACCAAAGTTGTAAGTACAGTCAACGCTCCTTTATTTTCAAGGGTTCTAACTGTTGAATGGATATTTTTTTTGCCGGTTAATTTTTGCAGTGCTGAAAAAGCAAGTTCTTCCTTATCTTTTATTACATCAAGTATCTGCCTCTGCAAAGAATTTTTTGATTCCTTTTCAGCGAGAAGTTTTGCAGTAATTAATTTGTCAACGATTATTTTACGCTTCGATTCAACATCAAGCCCGTAAGGAACCGCTAACCTAAGTGCCTCACCCAGTGATGATAAATAATACTCGCTTACCCACTCATAAAATTTTAATCGTTCTTCATCAAAAATCGGTACATCGTCAAGAATATCATGAAGCGGTTTTATTTTTTCTTTTATATCGCATTTGTCTTTTATTTTTATTATAAAACCGGTAAGGGTGCGTTTGCCGAAAGGCGCAACCGCGCGGACCCCTATTTGGGCGGAGTGTTTTAGCTCCGCCGGAATAGAATAGGTAAAACTATTTCTGAATGGAAGCGGGAAAACAAGTTCGGCGTACATTTATTTTTGCTTATAATATTTTGCAAGTTCGCGGTAATTACCGTCATCAAATGCAATGCTGAACATTTCAAACTTTAATGTATCTATATTTTTATCCCACATAATTCGTTTGTAATCTTTCGAAAGAATTATGTGTCCGTTTGTAGAAACAACACTGTCGGCAAGCGGAAGGGTTAGATAATAAAAATCGCCGTCCTTAGCTAAGTTTTCAACGCTGTTGATGTCGCCAAAATCGAAAGTAATGTAGGCGTTCAGGTGCCCGTCATCAATTTTTAAGCTGCGCGATGTAACTTCTTTCCCTTCTTCTTTTAATGATTTAATTACATCATCACCGTAGAAGTAATCGTTAAAAAGTTTTGTGGTGTCATCGGCAAACTCCGTTTCGTCTTCGGCATCCGAGCGGATATCATTGATAACTACAAACGCTGTTCCGCCGTTTTCATCGTTTAGAACAACTTTATAAGAAAGGGTATTAAAAGTTAAACAACCGTTGATAAGCGGTATAAACATAAGTATTGCAAATATTTTTTTCATAACTATCCTCTTCTAAATAACTGCGTTTTCTAAAAGTTTTATTGTTTGATCACCCGAATCAAGTTCAGCTTCAATACCAAAGGGTAAAGTAAATTTATTGGTAACGTGACCGAATGACATACCATATATAACCGGAATTTTTAAATTTCCAAGCCTGTCTAATAATACTTCTTTTAGTGAAAGGGATATAGGAAATGAAGGGTCGTGTTCCTTTGCTTCGCAGTTGTGAAAAACTCCGAGCATTACACCCGATGCGTTTTCAAATTTTCCCGACTCAATCATTTGTGTTAGCATTCTGTCAATCCGATATGGTTCTTCACCAATTTCCTCAAGAAAAATTATTTTATCTTTATAGTCAACATCGTAGTCAGTGCCTATCATCGAAACAACAATAGACAAATTTCCGCCGACTAACCTGCCGCGACCTTTTCCTGTAACAATCGGGTGAACATCAAACTCTCCTTTTTCTTTATCTTCAGCCGCATTATAAAGTGTTGTGTTTTTACTTTCGCTCATCAAAACATCATTAAAATATTTAACGCTAAAATCGTTAAATGTAGAAATACCAACCGGACCGTGAAATGTTACAAGACCGGTTTTTGCATAAATTCCAAAAAGCAGCGCTGTAATATCGCTGTAACCAATCAGTATCTTGGGATTATTTATAATTGTCTTGTAATCGAGATACGGTAAAATTCTCGAGCAGCCGTAACCGCCGCGTGCTGTAACAATTGCGTCAACATCTCTGCGTGCAAACATTATATTAACATCATCTGCGCGTTGTTTATCTTTACCCGCCAAGTAACCATACCGCTCAAGTATCGTATCGTTGTAAACTACTTTAAAACCAAGCGCCGACAAATTGTCGATTGATTCTTTTAACTCCGCTTCCGAGATAAAACTGCCGGGGGCAATTAATCCGATGGTATCACCGGTCTTTAATTTTTTTGGTTTTACCACCGGCAGAACTTTTTTCCCTAATGCATTAGAAATATTCATCGGCAAAATTGCCGCACCTATAGATGCGGCGGCAATACTTTTTATAAAATTTTTTCGTCTCATTTGTCACTCAATTTTTTCGTCAAATAAAAGATGTTCAAAAGTTTCCCGACTTCTAATTACTTTAAAACTATTTCCGCTTACAAGCACTTCGGGGGCGCGTCGGCGTGCGTTATAATTTGATGCCATAGTCATTCCGTATGCACCCGCAGAAAAGACGGCAAGAAGTTCGCCCGGATTTGAACTGAGAATTTCTCTATCCTTTGCAAGAAAATCCCCGCTCTCGCAAACGGGACCTACAATATCGGCAATGATATTGTTCCGTCCGATTTCCAATTTTACAGGCTGCACGTGATGATATGCCCGGTATATGCTTGGACGAAGCAGGTCGGTCATTGCGGTATCGGTTACAATAAAATTTTTATCGTGATTTTTTTTGGTGTATAAAACTTTAGCAGCCAATATTCCCCCGTTGGCAGTTAAGTAACGCCCTGGTTCAAAAAATATCTCGCAGTCAAGTTTTTTTAATATAGGCATTATTGCTTCGGCAAGTTTTTTTACCGAAAATGTTTTTTCATTTTCGTATCTAACTCCTATGCCGCCGCCCATATCAAAATGTTCGAGATTAATACCTTCCGCTTTAAGTTTTAAAAACAAATCTGCGAGTTTTGTTGTCGCTTCAACGAACGGTTCAATCTTTGTAATTTGCGAACCGATGTGCATATCGATGCCGGTAAATTTTATATTTTTTAACTCGTTTTGTTTTTTGTAAAGTGTGTAAGCCGCTTCTGTATCTATTCCAAATTTGTTTTCGGCTAAGCCAGTGGAAATATACGGGTGCGTTTGTGCGTTTACATCCGGGTTAACTCTAATAGCTACGCGAGCAACTTTACCAAGTGAAGCGGCAATTTCATTTATAAGATATATTTCCTCTTCCGATTCGGCTTTTATCATAAGCAGATCCAGTTCGAGACCAAGTTTTATCTCGTTAGCCGATTTGCCCACGCCGGTTAAAATTATTTTTTTTGGGTTTACACCGACTTTTAACGCGCGGTATAATTCCCCTTCGGAGTTTACATCTACACCGCTTCCAAGGTCAGTAAAGGTTTTTATAACACTCAAATTAAAATTAGATTTTGAAGCATAAAAAATCGTATGCTTAACTTCCTTAAACGCATCCGTAAACTCGCGGTAACGGTCTTCAAAAAAAATTTTGCCGTAAATGTAAACCGGTGTTCCTATTTTTTCTGCAATTTCGGTTACAGGGACATCTTCGCAGTATAACTCGTTATTTTTATATGTAAATATTTCAGATTCAAAAAAGTCCATCTTTCCCTCGGATTAATCAATAATGGGATAATAATGTGCCGGACAAAGATAATAAAACCTTTGTAAAATAGTTTTGCCGGGTAGTTATTTTGGTTGCTGTTGTAA
>JAIOIM010000170.1 GCA_019912505.1 Ignavibacteriaceae bacterium | reverse complement strand
AATTATTATAAAAGGTCCTGTGCCCCGGATATCGGTTAATAATTCTAACAGGAAGTAAGAGAAGGAGACAGAGAAAGCGAGTACTGTAAATATTTCAAAAACATTTGTTATCGGCGGATGGTTAAACGCAACCGTGCGCAGGACGAGGTATATTGCATTAAAAAGGAGCGTAATAAAGAGAAATATTCTCTTAGAATTGGCGAAGTTTTTTCCGCCGTACATAAAATCGTAAAAGTATATACCGAATGTAATTAAATACAAACCCGGTAATAAAAAATTAATAAAATCTATTGCGGCTTTCATCGTCATTCCTTAACTGACCTATACATACAAAACTAAGTAAAATATTATCGTCAAACAACACAATTTTGACCAGCGGGTCAAGGTTAGATTTTATCTCTTTTTTATCATAAAACAAAAAATTTGCGCTGCTAAGGTTACAATTTACTCTGTGAGGATTAAATAATAGCACACTATTGAAATCTAAACCGGCAGACGCACGGCTCGATAAAAAGCAGAATACGGATCATAAAAATAACGATAGAAGTTGATAACATAGCCGATTACAAAATGAATATTATTCAATTAATTTATCTCAAAAGTTTAACAATCATTTAGAATAAAGATGGAAAACACCCTACTAAAGCAGATTAACGATTTGAGTCTTTCTGAAAAAATTCTTTTAGTTGAAGATATCTGGGATAGTATCGCAAAAGAGAATGAAGGTTTTGAACTTACTCAATCTCAAAAAAGCGGATTGGATAGAAGAATAAACTCTTATACCGACAATCCAAATCAAGGACGAAGTTGGGACGAAATAAAATCAGAATTTCTTAAAAGTAAAATTAGTTAATTGCGCATCTCATTTCACCGTGAAGCAGAAGAAATTTAATGTTTTGCGATAATTTTCGCAATATTATATCAAATTTTGCGATTCGATTCGCAGTATTTACAAAACCAAGTGCGGCTCGGCTTTTACTTTTGAAGAAAATGAATTTATAGGTTGATTAGTTTTGTCGCAACGCAAAAAGTTTTATTTGGTAGTATTACAAATAGTAAAGTTTGAAAATATTGAAACAAACAACATCGTACCATACCTTGCAAATCAAAAGGCTGCCTTTCAATATGCGAGGGAAAATTTTGCAGGTGCTTTCTACGCATACTGCTTCAACCGAAGCAATTTAGAATTTTTTGCTGTTCAATTGGCAATACATAAGCTTTTAAAACTTCATTCACAGAGATTTTGCCGCCAAACTTGAGACGTGGTTTTTCTTTAGGTTCTCCCTCCTGAAATTGTTTTCTTCAAATAAACACTATCCCTTGGTTTTATTTCGCTGCTGCATATAAATGTTATTTCATCCCCTTTTTTTGCAGATGAAGCGGGCTTGTCATCTTTTAAAAAATCTTTTAGCTCCACTTCAACAACACCGGTGGTTGTACCGATGAGATAAATTTTATCTCCCTCATTCAACTCACCTGATTCTATAAGCATATGAACAGCCTGAGCTTTTTTGAAATAATTTAATACGCGCCCCGCATATTCTTTTTTTGTTGTGGCTTTGCTGCCGTGAACACCGGCATACTCTGCGGCGCTTGGTTTCTCGAAGTAAAAACCTGCCGAGAAGCCTCGGTTGTATACTTCACCGAGGTCATTCAACAAATTCTTTTTTAGTTCAGGGGTAAGTTTGTTTTCAAAATATAAGTCGATTGCGGTGCGGTATGCTTTTACGCTTTGGGCTACATATTCGGGACTTCTTTTTCGCCCCTCAATTTTGAAACTGTCAATTCCGGCTTCAATCAATAAATCAATATATTCAATTGTGCATAAATCTTTTGGGGACATTACATAATCTTCTCCCAAAATCATTGATTTGTTTACCGAGGGATCGTTCACTTCAAACTCGCGGCGGCAGGGCTGTATGCACTCACCCCGGTTTGCGCTTATACCGAATAAATGATGGCTCATAAAACAACGCCCGCTAACAGCAATGCACATTGCGCCGTGTACAAACGCTTCAATTTCAAGGTCGGAGTTGGCGCGTATTTTTTTTATTTCTTCAAGGGAACACTCACGCGCAAGCACAACACGCTTTGCGCCGATTGATTTATAAAAACTTACGCTTGCAGAATTTGAAACAGAGCCCTGTGTTGAAACACAAAACGGCATATTATGTTCGCGGCACTTTTGGATTACCGCAAGATCCCAGCAGATTACGGCATCTACACCATGTTTTTTTGCTTCGGTTATTATCCCATCAACATCCGAGAGTTCTTCTTCAAAAACAATTGTGTTTAAGGTAAGGTAAGTTTTTACATTTTTAGCTTTGCAGTACTCAACAATTTTATCAAGTTCGTTGAGTGTAAAGTTGGCGGCTTTGGCGCGCATATTTAATTTTTCCACGCCGAAATAAATCGCGTTTGCACCGGCATTAACCGCCGCAATGAGCATTGTCCAATCGCCTGCCGGAGCCATAAGTTCGGGTGGTTGGCGGTTGGTGGTTGGTGGTTGGTTTTTTGTTAGTATTATTTTTTTATCATTCATATTAATTTGTCCGATACAATATACTTAATATAAGCGCCTAACTTCGGAAGCAATTTTTCTAAAATGTTTTTAATTTCATTTACATCATTCTCAGCAATCAGATTTCTTTTATAAGCAAGGTTTCGTTTCAAACAAGGAGGCTCTTGCAATTTTAAGATATCTGCTAAATTCAGCGGATGTTCCAGCACCGGATCCCTCCGCAATATTAGCACCAACACTATCACAAGATCGTACAAGTTGATTTCCGATTGTATTTTTTGAAAAGCTGTCCCACTTGATTACTAAATTCCAAACAATTTGAGACAGCTCTTCAGCCAATAAGTAAACTTCGAGATTTTCAAATCGAGTTTTGCTCAAAATCCAACCTCCAACCCCCTACTTCCGACTACCAATTTTCACGCCTTCTCTTCCCATACTTTTGCAATTTCAACAATACATTTTACAGCCAATTCCATATCCTGTATTGCCACCCACTCAAGTTTAGAGTGGAAGCTATGTTCACCCGCAAAAATATTAGGCGTAGGCAAACCCATAAATGATAAACGTGCGCCGTCGGTTCCGCCGCGTATAGCCTGTTTGATGGGTACGACGCCAAGCCGTTCCATTGCTTCAACTGCGTTGGCTTCAACTTCCGGATGCTGATCGAGAATTTCTTTCATATTCCGGTATTGCTCAATTACCTCAAAATTGTATTTAGAGCCCGGATACTTTGCAACAACTTTTTCAGCCAAATCTTTTAATATATCTTCATACTCTTTTAGTTTTAACGTAACAAAATCTCTTATAATAAATTTAAGAACCGTCTGTTCTTCATTTCCGCTTATCGAAACACAATGAACATACCCCTCACGTTTATCGGTTGTTTCGGGGGAAAGTTTATCTTTCGGCAGGCTTTCGATAAACGAGGCAGCAACTTTTACGGAGTTTATCATAATATCTTTTGCGTAACCGGGATGAATATTTTTTCCGTGAAATGTTAAAACAACCGCATCCGCGCTGAAGGTTTCTATTTCAACTTCGCCGCGCGTTTGCCCGTCAACCGTGTAGGCAAACTTTGCGCCGAATTTTTTTACATCAAATTTTTCGGTGCCGCGCCCGACTTCCTCATCCGGCGTAAAGCATATTTTAATAGTTCCATGTTTTACTTCCGGGTGTTGTAACAGATAATTTACTGCGTCCATAATTTCGGCAACGCCGCATTTGTTGTCGGCGCCGAGCAGTGTGGTTCCATCTGTAGTAATGATATCGAAACCGGTCATGCTTTTCAAATCAGGGTTTTCGCTCAGTTTTATTATTTGCGTTTTGTCTTTTGGAAGTACAATATCTCCCCCCTGATAATTACGATGAATAACAGGGTTAACATTAGCGCCTGAAACAGCGGGCGAAGTATCGACATGCGCTATAAAACCTATAGTGGGCACATCCTTGCTGCTGTTTGAAGGCAATGTAGCCATTACATAACCGTACTCATCCATATGGGCATCTGCGAGCCCCAATTCTTTTAATTCGTTTGCAAGATCTTTCGACAAAATTTTCTGTTTATCCGAACTTGGAAAGCTCTGAGAATCTTCGTCAGATTGAGTATCGTATTTAACATATTTTAAAAATCTCTCAACGCATGTGTATTTATAGTTTGGGTCAAACATTTTAATCCTCACTTTTTTATAAAATTGATTTTAAAACCTATAGAAAATGAAATTTAGTAGCAAGTTTCTTATCTTGGACTTGCGGAATATATTCCAAAATATTTCAGTCATAAATTTAATAGAAACTGAAATAAATCAAATAAAAAACCGGAGACATAATGAAGCACAAATTACTTTTTAAAACCTTTTCATTTTTTATTCTACTTTCTGCTCCACTTTTTGCACAGTTAAAACCACAAATAAATTTTGTGAGTTTACTCGAAACATCGGAAACAAACCCGGTAAACAAGTACGCGGCATGCTTAACCGCATTAGAATTAAACCAGCCGTGGAGCATTTACACCGCAGATGGCGTTTTTATTGAAGCCCTTGCAGTTGAAAACCAGAAACCGGTTTACGCTGTAATTACAAATCTTATAAATCCCTACAATGGCGGGTACACAGCCTTTTTTGAAGAAATTAACAGCCGGTATAATTTATCAAAAGCACGAGTTATTTATAGTAAAGAAAATATTTTAAATCCCCATATAGGCGAACCTGCGGTTACCAAACATACAGACGGTACGGCAAGTTTTATTATGTTTATGCAGTCAACCGGCAAACGCGTAGTTGGCTTAGACCCCATTACCGGTGATGTTGTAATTCCGATTGTTTTGGAAGATGCAGTTTTACTTGGCACGCCTAAGATAGCACGGCTAACACCACGTGCTACAATTACTATTTCCGATCAGCTTTCCGATGGTGTAACGGAATACGACACAACCGGTGTTGCTATGGGGTATTTTGCCCCGGTGGGCGGCGTGAATAATGCAATACTAGATAACTGCCGCGGGCACATTTACATACCCAACGGAAATTTATTAGTTTCAAACGGAAGCGGCACCAATATGAACACAGTTGCCGAGTTTGATAATGCCGGTAATTATCTCGGTAACTTTATTGCTGCCGGCGCGGGAAGTATAAATTCTCCCTACGATATTTTATGGAGAGCCAATGATGTAATTGTCGGCGGGTCAAGCAGTCATGCCATGCACCGGTACGACCACACAGGTACTTATTTAGATGATTTTGCAACCGGCGTTCCATTTCCGCAGCAAATGGTGGAACAGCCGAACGGTGATATTTACGTTGCCGATTTTGGTGTCGGCGGCGGTGTTAGAATTTATTCGTCAACCGGCAGCTTGCTTAGTTTGCTGAATGTAGTAACGGCAAACAGAGGTGTTTGGCTGCTTGGCAACGGACATATTTTAACTTCCAACGCCGCGGGATTGCACGAACTTGACCCTGCAACAGGCGCAGTGATTAGAACAATCATTCCCGGTGTAAGCGGGCAGTGGTTAGCACCTTATGATAGATCGATATTTATTCCTGTTGAGTTAACATCATTTGATGCCGATGTGCAGAACGGAAAAGTAATGTTGAACTGGACGACCGCGAGCGAAACAAACAACAAAGGTTTTCAGGTGGAACGTCAATCATCTGCAGAGAATGGCGAATGGCTAATTTTGGGATTTGTTAAGGGTAACGGAACGTCCGCTGAGGTAAATAAATATTCTCTTACGGATGATAATATTACTCCCGCAAAATACACTTACCGGTTAAAGCAAATTGATTTTGACGGAACTTTCAAATACTCCGGCACAGTTGAGGTTAATTATACCGCTCCGGCAGAATTTGCCCTTGAACAGAATTATCCTAATCCGTTTAACCCCGCTACTGTTATAAGTTTTCAGCTTCCGGCAGTAAGCAATGTTACGTTAAAGGTGTATGATGTGCTTGGTAACGAAGTTGCGGTTTTAGTAAACGGAATGAAAGCTGCAGGTAATTACAAAATTCCGTTCAGCGGCGAATCCCTTAATAGCGGAATTTACTTCTACAGAATTCAAACGAACAACGGCTTTATTGCCACAAAAAAAATGACGATTATTAAATAGCAAAAGTTTCATTCACTTCTTTTCAATTGCCCCGGCATTTATGTCGGGGTTTTTTATTTCTGTAAAAATCTGTGTGCCGTTAACACCTCGCCATAATAGCACACAGACAACCGCGCCGGAGTCGAGCAGACACGGATTCCACGAATTCGCACGGATAAGTTTTGGTTGTTTGGACGTTGAACGTGTCCGGTGGCTTCGATACATTCCGGCTGTGTATGACTGTGTTTATTTGGTATTGCGGCAGCCGGAACACTCAGTCACCTATATTTAAATGAGATGCAAGGTCATCGAGTTTTTTCCCGAACAAACGTGAGGG
>JAIOIM010000169.1 GCA_019912505.1 Ignavibacteriaceae bacterium | reverse complement strand
TTTTTATACCATATTCCGAGCTCAATATTACTTTTGCATTAGGCAACGTTATATAAATCGGATTTAATGAATCGGTAGATGTATTATATAAAGCTAAAAAATGGATTGTGGCTTCACCATCATTCATAGTAGGCGGTTTTTCTTCGCAGCCAAAAATTAGCGCAAAAAGAATTAGCGGTATTAGAAATTTTATTTTTTTCATAACAGACTCATTTAAAAGAAGTTATTTAAAATCATACTGAATTCAATTCCATAAGAAAGAGATGGGTTTCTGATTTCATCTGCCATCCTAGTAGGTGTACTCCAGTAACGGTAGATGGCATCATCACCCAAAAAGTTATTAACGTAAAAACTTACCTCGGCACCTTTGAAAAGGGACTTGCTGATATTAAGGTTGAACAAAAACTTATTCGGTTTTGTTTTTATTGCCCCATCAAAATAATATGAAGTAAGCTGTGTATCGTTCAACTTGGAAAGATCAACCGGAGTTAGAGATAAATTTTGTCTTCTCTCCGAAACTAATTGTTCTATTCTAAATGTAACCCATAGACCAAGAGTAGCATTAGTATATTTTATATAATAATTAAGCTGAAATCTGTCATTCCAGTTTTCACCGCTGGGGTACGTCCATCCTATCAAAGTATCAACGCCAAGTTGAGCCAATGAATAGTTGGAGTACTGTCCTTTGGAAGTGTCATTTAATGTAGAGAATACGTTGCGGTTTCTGCCGTACTTTAAAAAGTTGTATGAACCCACAACCTGAAACTCCATGTTGAGCGGTTTTATTTTTTTTGTTCGAAGTGAAAACTCTATCCCTTTGCTGTTTGTATAACCAACATTCGATGAGATGGAATAACTATCAATAAAGAATGCCTTTTTTGTACTGCCGGCATTGCCTATAAAAAATACAGGAATTCCGTTGCCCTCGGGTTCATTAATTCTATTCTTATAATAAGTTGATACCGAAATACCGAGTATGTCGGAAATTTTCTAATCGAAGGCTACTTCGTATTGAACTTCTTTGTATCCTTTTAATTCGGGGACGCGCGTATCATATCTAAAATAATGTATCACACTATCAATCGGATTGCGCCATCTAAAAACATCTTCGGGCGGGTAAATTCTATTCATCGAGGGAGATTTGCTCGTTGTGCCCGCACTTAAACGCAACTGGTTAAATTCGGAAAAGTAAATCATCAAGTTTGCACGGGGATTAAAAAAACTACCCTGGTGCGATTTTACGATATCGCCCTTTCCCCATAAACCGGAAAGATTAAATTCATAAGGGCGGTACATCTCATACCTAAACCCAAGCATCAAATTATAGTCGAAGAAAAAGTTGCCGGTTAATTTGTCTTCAGCATATATGTTCATTAAAAGTTGACCGGGAATATCATCAAAG
>JAIOIM010000021.1 GCA_019912505.1 Ignavibacteriaceae bacterium | reverse complement strand
AAGATACTATTAGTCGTTCACTGATTCTTTTTAAAAATTAATCGGCAAGAGTATTCTTAAACTCTTAACAATTTGAAGGATTTTTTATTAATAAAAATTTTAGGGTCAATTTTTATTGAGAAAAAAATAGAACAGTACAAGAGAAATGTTGCATTTATTTAGGCAACTTAATAATACCAATAAATCATATTTCTAAAATATTTTTAAGAACGAATGAAATTCTAAGCGGAAATAATTATTTTCGTTCTACAACATTCCGTTTTTTTTTCGATAATAACGGATGTGACGATTTTTGAAAAAACCTAACAAATAGTATCTAGCATAATGGAGTGAAAAAAATGAACATCGAAGAAAGCCAAACAAAACCTAAAATACTGATTACTGAAGATGATTTTGAAAATCAAAAATTTCTTGAAATGTTTCTACGGCGTAAGTTCGATGTTTCTATCTGCGATTCCGAACAGTCGTTTTATGACAACCTAAAAAAAAGGAAGTTTGATGTTATACTTATGGACATTTCTCTTCGCGGAAATAAAAATGGTTTAGAGCTAACCAAGGAACTGCGAAAAATGGAAGGATACCAAAATGTGCCTGTAGTATGTCTTTCCGCCCATGCCTTCAAAAAAGATAGAGAAAACGCACTCGAAGCCGGTGTTGATGTATTTTTAACAAAACCTGTAGAAAACCATGTGTTGATGAATACTCTTGTTGACGCATTGAACGATAAGTCAAAAAACTGACACAATATTCAGTGAGTGTCTTTGCCGTACGCATAGGGAAATAAATATTGCATAATTTTGTTCAATCCTCTGCCTTAAGTGGGGTTTTATCTTTATTTTCTTTCTAAATTCATCTCTTTTTAAATTTTATCTTCTCCATTGAGTCCTGCCATAATTGTTCTTTAATTACCGCATGGCTAATATTAGACAAAATAAATCTTTCCTTTCCAACCTCCCATCGATTATCTCAACTTTATTAGTGGCATTACAGTTGTTTACCTAAACCATTGTTTAAATGTTTCGATAATCTGTTAAGAAATCTACTTTAACACAAGTGACCATTGCTAAAAATATAGCGAGTAGTAATAATATGCACGAAGAAAAAATCACAGAACTTAAATCGCCCGATGCGAAAACAAGATCTATGGCTGCCGAATCACTGATGGGTGAAGAACTAACACTCGAACTAGTTGACGCATTAGTAATATTAGTTGATGATGAAGATAAAGGAGTTCGTAATTCGGTCTCGCTTACTCTCTCATTTAATGGCAATGAAAAAATCCCGTTTCATCTTGTCAAATATATATCGTCAAAAGATATATCTGTAAGAAATCTGGCGGGCGAAATACTACTTCGAATTGGCAGGTCAGCAGTACGGTCATTAACCGATTATATCGATAAAGGTGATGATGACGATAAAAAATTCGTTATTGATATACTTGGTTTAATTGGCGATCCGGCGCCGGCTTTAGAAATCATAAAAGTAATGAAAGAAGTAGAAAGTGAAAACGTGATATTGGCTTGTGTTGAAGCCCTCGGTAATCTTGCATTTGCCGGCGCAGTGGATGATTTGGTAAAAGTTTTCAACTATAATGAGCTTTACAAGCCGATGGTAGTAGAAGCCCTGGGTAAAATAGGTTGTGAAGAAGCTCGCGAATTTATCACTTCCCGATACCGTGATGAGGATGTGATTACACAGTTTGCAATGATAGAAACTCTCGGTTTGATAGGAAATAATGAAACTTTTTTCTTCCTGTTAAATGAATTAAATATAACCGAAGGGGCTTTAGTTTGGTCTTTGCTAGAATCTATATACACACTAAAAGAAAAATTCAATTTTGATATTCCGTATGACGAGCGGATGAAAAATCTTATTCTTCTTACAATTGCCGAAGCCGATATTAAATATAAAAAAGCCGCCGCGCAACTTGTGTCGGAATTTAACGATAGGGATGTTGTTATTGCATGTTTAAGCATTTATGGTGAAGACACCGAACTTGATGAAACGCTCAAACCTAAGTTTTTTGAAAATAGTAAGTTATTGCTATTAAAAATGAATGAAATAATTTGTTCGGCACCGCGGAACCTTCGGCACATCTTATATCTTGCAAAAGAAATTTTTGATGAAGACCGGCAGATGGTTAATTCTTCTCTCTCTCCAATCGAAAAAAGAGGACTTCTCGACTCATTTGTAAAATGCTTGAATGATACTGATGAAGAAATTAGACGCACTGCATCCGAACTTCTCTTTCTTTTTGATCCATCGGTTGCGCTTTTGTTTATAGATAAAATGATTGAAGATGATAATCTCTGGAATAAATTGAAACTTTTAGAATTACTCGAGTCAAATCAATGTGAAGAATCGGTTGCAGCGTTAAACAAACTTTCGAGAGACCCGGAAGAAATGATAGCTGAAAGAGCGCAGTCGATTTTGTCACAATATTCGACCGAACTTGAAAACAAAGAACAATAAAAAAGCATGACTAATTTTTCAAATCTTGCAGTTGCGCAGAATAGTTTTTTAACTCAAAGACAAAATTTGGCGTTGTCCCCCCAATCCTTTGAAGTTTGGCGGCAATATATTTATGATAGCTGCGGTATTTACTTTCAAGACAACAAAAAATATTTGTTGGAAGGCAGGCTTCAAAAAAGAATCAATTATATTGGGCTCGATTCGTTTGAGCAATATTTAGATTTTATAAAATATGGCGCCGGCTCAAATACTGAAAAAAAGTATTTGTTTGAAGCAATAAGCATCAACGAAACCTTTTTCTTCCGTAATCAACCTCAGCTTGATGCCCTTGTAAGTACTGTTATTCCGGAACTTGCTGCGGAAAAAAGAAAAGCCGGTAAAAATAAAATTCGTATTTGGAGCGCAGCAAGCTCGTCTGGTGAAGAAGCTTACTCGATAGCGATGATTATTCTCGATTTGATAAAACCGCGCTACCCTACTTTTGAGTTTGAAATTGTAGGTACCGATATTAGTTCTGCCGTTGTAGAAACGGCAAAAAAAGCTGTATATAAAGAATATTCAATTCGCAGCACACCGGCATATTACCTAAAGAAATTTTTTAAACCCAACGGAATTGGTTTTGAGCTTGCTCCGCATGTTAAAGACTTAGTTTCATTCAGACTGTTAAATTTATACGATGCACCGGCAATGAAAATAATGATGAACTACGATATTATTTTTTGTGCAAATGTTTTAATTTATTTTGATGTAAATTCAAAAACGAAAGTAGTTAACTCGCTTTATAATTCGTTAACAAAAAGCGGTTATTTATTTATTGGCTATTCCGAAACTTTGCATGGAATATCCAAGGCTTTTAAACTTGTAAGTTTTCCCAAAACCATTGGTTATAAAAAGGAGTAATTTAAGAAGATGAAAAAGGTAGTATTGGTAGCAGATGATTCCCCTTCGATAAGGAAATTTGTTGCTTTCACTTTATCGGCAAAAGGTTTTGAGATAATCCCTGCAAGTGATGGAATGGAAGCGTTGGAAAAAATACCAGGCGGCAAAGTTGATTTAATTATTACAGATTTAAATATGCCGAATCTTGATGGGTTTGAATTAATAAAATCTATAAGAAACAATGAAGAATTTAAAGAAACTCCCATCATAATTCTTTCTTCACTTGCCGGAAGCGATGAAATAACAAAAGGATTGGAATGCGGTGCAAATTCATATTTAATAAAGCCGTTCGATCCGAAACGGATAATATACGAAGTAGCTAAATACTTAAACTGAGGTAGGTGCAATGGAATTAAAATTTTTAATTGTTGATGATTCGGGAACAATGCGGAGAATTGTATTTAACAGTCTTCGTAATCTTGGCTATAACAGTTATGTTGAAGCTGCCGATGGTAAAGAAGCACTTGCAAAACTTGCTGCAGATAATTCTATAAATTTTGTAATTACCGACTGGAACATGCCTGTGCTCTCCGGTTTGGAACTGACAAAAGCTATACGGGCAGATCAAAAAACTGCGGCATTGCCAATTTTAATGGTAACGACAAGGGGAATAAAAGAAGATATTATCGAGGCACTACAGGCACGCGTTAATAATTACGTTGTTAAACCATTTACGCAGCAAGTACTGGGCGAAAAAATAGATCAAATTTTAGCAACCGAACGGTGAGTGAAACGAAACAAGCCAGTAATCTTCTTGAACTTTTCGATAAATTAAATGACCTTAAATCGGTTTTTAAATATGGGGAAAAACTTATTCCAATCGTTCAAAGCCTTATCGATTTTATGAACGAAACTGTTCCACTGCTTGAAAATATTAACACCTCTATTACCGATAGTACCTCTAAAATACCAAAAGCCGCACATCAAATAAACGACGTGACTGCAGCTACCGAATTAGCAACTACCGAAATACTCGATATTGTTGATATGATTAATATCGATATAGATACAATTGAAAAAGATTTGAAATCAATTACCGAAAAAGAAAAACAAAAGCTTGATATAATTTTAAAATTGCAAAATGCGGTAAAAGATAATTCCATAGCCCTCTCGCTTTTGCAAAAGTATGAAGAGCTTAATAGTGAGTATAAAAATATTACAACAGTTCTTACCGCACTTCAAAAAATTAAAAACAACTCTTATCACATTACGCTTTCTCTCCAGGTTCAGGATATAACCTCGCAGCAGCTTTCGGCGGTTAATCATCTTATAAGCGGCGTGCAGGATAAACTTGCAACTTTGCTTGTAGATTTTCAGGATACTAAAACTGAAGAATTCGAAGATAGGAAGATTGCTGCACCGCAGGATGCAGCCTTTAACCCTAATGCCCAATACGGCAAGAGCGGCGCCCGACAGGAACTGGCAAACGAACTTGTTAAAAGTAACTCAAACAATGGTTCCAGAACTACTCAAGATGAAATAGATAAAATATTTTCTTAATTATGGCAACAGATACATTATACTCAATGCTTAGTGATCCTGAAATGAAAGAGATCGTTGAAAGTTTTATTGTCGAGACAAGAGAAATTCTTGATAGATTAGACTTAGACCTTGTTGATATTGAAAAACGCCCCGCTGATGCAGAACTTATTAACCAAATATTCCGAGGTTTTCATACCATAAAGGGGACATCCGGATTTTTGGGTCTCGATAAAATGACCCGCGTTACTCATAAGTGCGAAGATATTCTTAACAAACTTAGGAAAGGCGAAGCACAGTTAAGCAGCGGGTTGATGGATGGCATCCTTTCGGCGTATGATTTATTAAAAGAGTTGCTTTATTCGGTTGAAACTAACGCAAATGAAAATATTGATGTTGATGATGTTGTAGAAACACTTGCCGGGCTTATTGCAACACTTGAAGTCCCGGGTGCAATTATCGAGGTGAAAAAAGCAACCACTTCCGCAAAGAAAAATACACCCGCAAAAAAAGCAGCTACTAAAAAACCCAGCCGCAAGAAAAAGGTTAACTCAGAAATAAGCGATGATAAACCGCTCGAAGAAACAAAAATTGTATCACCCGAAAATATTTCTGATAAAGATAACGCCGACTTACCCGATGAAATTATAAAAAAAAATGGTAAGCATGAAGTTGTAAATATAACCCCTGCAGAAAAAATAAATCCCCTCTCTGGTAATGCAGCAGCAGCCCCGAGCACTCAACGTAAAGGCGACACTAACATACGCGTTGATGTTGAACGACTTGATGAACTTTTAAATATCGTTTCCGAATTGGTTCTCGGCAGAAACAGACTACAGCAGGTAAACTCGGAAGTAGCGTTAGAGTACGAGGGAGCAGCGTTTGTTCACCATTTGAGTGAGGCTGCAAAGCAAATTGATCTTATGACAAACGAACTACAGCTTGTTGTAATGAAGACAAGAATGATAAAGATTGGAAAAGTATTTAATCGTTTTCCAAGAGTTGTTCGAGATCTTGCAAAAGAAACCCAGAAAGAGATAAAAATAGAGATAAGCGGTGAAGAAACCGAGCTGGATAAAACTCTAATTGAAGAGATTAACGATCCACTCGTCCATTTAATTCGTAACTCGGCTGATCACGGGATAGAACTTCCGGCGGTTAGGGAAGCATCGGGTAAAGACCGTGCAGGCACCATAAAATTAAGCGCCCGGCACGAAGGCAATAATATTAACATCACTATTGAAGACGATGGCAAAGGCATTGACCCCGAAAAAATAAAAAATAAAGCCGTAAGCAAAGGTTTAATTACAAAGGGAAAATCTGCCGAAATGTCGCGGCAGGAAGCACTAAATTTAATTTTTCTCCCCGGTTTTTCAACGGCGGAAGTTGTTACAAATGTTTCGGGTCGCGGTGTAGGAATGGATGTTGTAAAAACCAACGTAACAAAACTGCGCGGTATTATTTCTATTGAATCGAATGTTGGGCAAGGCTCCCGGATAGTAATTAAACTTCCTTTAACCCTGGCTATAATACCCGGCATGATAGTACGTGTTGATACAGAAAAAGTTGTTGTGCCGTTAAATTCAATCATCGAAGTTCTAAGAGTACATGCCGATAACATAAGCACAATAAATAATCATGAAGTTATTCGTAATAGAGATTCTGTTCTTCCGCTTCTATCTATTGAAAAATTACTTTATAATAGAGAAAGTAAAAAAGAAAATATTTGGCAGTACGTAGTTGTTGTGGGCATAGCCGAAAAACGTTTCGGGATTAAAGTTGATGAGTTGATTGGACAAAAGGAGGTTGTAATCAAGTCACTCGGTAATTTTCTCGGTAATGTTTCGGGCATTGCCGGTTCTACAATTATGGGCGATGGAACTGTTGTTATGATCCTCGACATCAATGAACTGTTTCACAAAGTACAAGAATAGTAAAATGCAGAAAATTCGTGCGCTAATTGTAGATGACTCAGCTTTTATGCGGAAGTCAATCGAGATCATGTTAAAAAGCGATGACCAGATTGAAGTAATTGCCTCCGCAAGGGACGGTGAAGAGGGGTATGAACTAGCAAAAAAAATGCGACCCGATGTTATTACTATGGATATTGAAATGCCCCGTATGGATGGGCTTACCTCACTAAAAAAAATAATGCACGATTGCCCCACATCAGTGATAATGATTAGTTCGCTAACCTCAGAAGGCGCTGAAGCAACACTGCAAGCAATGGAACTGGGTGCTGTTGATTTTATACCTAAGGAACTTTCTTACATAAATGTAAACATAATTAACATTCGGGATGATTTAATTAGAAAAATAAAAGCGATTGTAAAACAACGATCCCTTAGTGAACGGCTTGCTCGTATACAGCAGTTATCGCTGCGTAGTACTAAAACTCAAGCCGGAAATATTAGGACTTCTACGCAGCTCCCCAAAATCGGTTATAAAGCTGTTGCGCTTGGTATTTCTACGGGCGGACCAATGAGTTTACAAAAAATTATTCCCCGCTTTTTAAAGAAAAATATGATTCCCTATTTTATAGTTCAGCATATGCCTCCAAAATTCACAAAATTACTGGCGCAGAGGTTGGATACATTAAGTGAAGTTGAAGTAAAAGAAGCCGAGCATAACGAAACCGTGCGTAACGGGGTTGTTTATATTGCCCCTGGCGGATTTCATATGACCGTAAAAAAAAACGGAACCGGCACTGTTAGTATTGATATTACCGAGGAACCAACCACAACTCTTCACCGTCCAAGTGTAGATATTATGATTGACTCTGTAGTTAAAATTTACGGCAAACACACAATGGGTATAATAATGACTGGCATGGGAAAAGATGGACTTGAAGGAATAAGATCATTAAAAAAATTGGGTGGACACTGTTTGGCGCAGGATGAAGAATCGTGCATTGTGTACGGGATGCCAAAATCAATTGTAAATGCAGGCTTTGCTGATGTGATAGCATCGCTTGAAGATATAACAAAAATAATTAATGAGGCGCTATAATGGCTGATGATTTTGAAGAAGCAATTTTTAACGAATTCTATTTTGACCACGCTTTAAACAAAGGCGCCGTAGTAAAATCGGGGCAGGCTGAAATAAGCGGAAAAGCAAAAATTAGTATTGAAGAAGACAGCCACGATGGCATAAAAATTATCTTAAAAAAAGATGAAAATGATGCCATAAAAGAGATAAAGTTTGTCTGTTCATGTGGTCAATCAAAAGCTGTTGTGCTAGATTATACTGACCAATAAGTAGCAGTTGCACAAAATTAGCCAGCTTTATGCACCGGTTCTTTACAAAAATTAAAAAATAATCCCCTCTTTACCTGGCATCCATTTTGCCTCTACCATTCAAAAATTAAGGAAGTTGGATGTCAGGTTCAAATATAAAGTTGCTCGAAAATTTTATTAACTACTGTTCTGTTAAGAACAAAGTAATAAGCAAAAACATTGCAAACGTGGGTACCGAAAACTACAGACGCGAGGATGTGTCGTTTTCCGATGTTTTAAACCAAAGCATAAACACCTCAATTAAAACTTCCAAAAGTCGGCATATTCCAATTGTTGAACCCGATTTGAACCGGTTTCCTCATTCTTTGAGTAATGATGAATATATGGCATCGGGAGTTAACAACGTAGAGATAGAAAAAGAAATGGGAGAATTAGCCCAAAACAGTTTAAACTTTAAGTTTGCAGCGAAAAGAATAACTGCACATTTCAAAGCTCTTCAGTCAGTAATTAAAGGAGGCGGTCAATGAAAATAGGCGGCGAGTACAGCGGATTTAATATAAGCGCAAAAGGTATGAGTGTTCAAAGAAGAAAAATGAATCTTATTGCCGAGAATATTGCTAATGCCGATAATATACGTACCGAAGAGGGCAAACCATACCAACGAAAATATATGGTTATTTCGCAAAAAAATAATTTATTCACTCAAAATTTAGATATCCAGAAATCTATCATTCCGCTTGCTGTTACAAATGCAAATCATATTGCGTTGCCCGGCGCGGCTCCGATGGCTGCCGGAACTGCTGATACGGATTTAAATTTTGAAGAAAAACTTGATAATAAAGTTGGTGATGTTATTTATATGCCCGATAACCCGGACGCCGATGAAGACGGC
>JAIOIM010000168.1 GCA_019912505.1 Ignavibacteriaceae bacterium | reverse complement strand
GTATCACGAAATCTTGTAACCCATCCGGCTGATTTGAGAATTAATTTTAAAGAGAATGTAAACATAACAATAATAAAACAGAGCGCGCCAAAAATAACTAAGGCATTTAAGAAAAAGTTATTCAGTACCGGTTCATTTTTTTTTATAATAAGATGAATAAAAGCAGAGTTAATAGTAAATTTTACAGCCGTAAAAAGGAGTATAAAAAATATAAAATTTTTATGCTCTGCTTTAATTATAAGCCTGAATGCCTCCGAAGGGCTATGAAGAAGTAACGCAAGCAAATCCCAGAGGTCTATATTAACTACTCTTTCCCTAAGGTACGATTTACACTTTGCACAGGTTAACTGATACAAAGGATTTTCGGCTCCACAACTTTTACAGACGGCAGGATTTTTCATATTATAAACTCCGGTTTAGATAAAATATTTTATAAAAATAAAGTTAAAACGGAATTTTAACTCCAATCATTGGATAGCGGGTTAAAAAATCTTCCTCTACGGTAAAATCAAATAACTGAGCGTCAACGTAGGCATCGAGCAAATTGAGGATATATGTTAACCCAAGATAAACTGAAAACATATCCCGCTGGTCACGGTAAAAATCGCGGTTGTATTTATTATATATGCTTGAATTAGAATTATAAGCTTCTGCAAAATTTTTGTAATCGTTATTATTTCTAATCCAGCCATAAATAAAATATGCGCTCACCCCCCATATTATTGGGGCTTTGTAATAAGAATGATTATAAATTTGCCCAAGACCCGGCAGCACCGCGCTTCGTAAAACAGAACCCCAGGGTGATTTACTCATAACAAAAACGGAATCAGTCGATTCCGGTTTCTGTTTTTCATCAGCCTGCTGCGCTATTATCGGTGTTATAAAAAGAAACACCGCCAACAGAAATTTAGTTATATGTTTTGTTGATAATTTCAAATAGTTCAAATAAGCGTTCAAGTTCATCATTTGAATAAAACTCTAAAGTTATTTCCCCGGATCCGTCTTGTTTTTGTTTGCAAATAACTTTTGTGCCGAATATCCGCCGTAGTTTATCTTCCACATCGTTTAGGTTTGAAGATGCAACTGAAGATGTTTTTACACCAAAAGATGCCGGGCGTTTTCCTGTACCTGGAGTCATCAATAATTTTTTTACGAGCTGTTCTGTTTTGCGTACCGATAATCCGCCATCTATAATTTTATGAAGAGCGTCAAGCTGAAGTTCGGAACCGGGTAGATTAATTAATGCACGGGCATGACCTGATGATATTTCTTCCTTTATTAAGCTTTCCTGTATTTGTTTCGGAAGCTTTAACAAGCGAATTGAATTAGCAATTGTAGAACGGTCTTTACCTACATTTTCGGCTATTTGTTCTTGTGTTAAATTGCATTCTTCCATAAGGCGTTTATAGGCATGACCGACTTCAATAGGGTTTAATTTTTCCCGCTGAATGTTTTCAATCAAAGCCATGGCAAGCATCGCCTCATCGGTATCAACTTTTATGATATAAGCAGGAATTTCTTTATACCCAATATCAGTACATGCTCTTAATCTTCTTTCGCCGGATATTAATTCGTACCTATCGTTTCCTTTTCTTCTAACTGTAATAGGCTGAATTAAACCGTTTGAAAGGATAGATTTTTTTAACTCTTCAAGTGCTTCCGGCTCAAAAAACATTCTCGGTTGAAACGGGTTAGAAGAAATATTATTAACCGGAATTTTTGCAAGTACTTCTACCTGCTTACCATCATCTTTTTTTAAATCATCATATTTTGCAACAGTATCACTGTTGCTATCGAATGATCTCGGTCTCATGAGGGCATCTAAACCCCGTCCTAATCCAGATTTCATATTGTTATTTTTCAATGCTACTGTCCTTCGGCGAATTTCTTTCCAAAAACTCGGAAGCAAGCGACATATAGTTTTGCGCTCCCGATGAGATAGCGTCATATAAAATAACAGGCTTTCCAAAACTTGGAGATTCAGAAATTCTCACATTTCTATGAATAATTGTATTGTAAACTTTGTCGCCAAAATATTTTTTTACTTCTTCAGTTACCTGGTGCGATAAACGCAACCGTGTATCGAACATTGTAAGCAAAACACCTTCTATCGTAAGCTCTTTGTTAAAATGCTGCTTAACGATATTTATAGTATTCAACAACTGCCCAAGTCCTTCCAGCGCAAAATACTCGCACTGTACAGGTATTAAAACCGAATCAGAAGCTGTTAAAGAATTTAACGTAATTAAACCAAGCGATGGTGGACAGTCGATAATTATATAATCATAGTTATCTCTTATCTGATTCAATGCGTCTTTTAACAAAGTTTCTCTGTTTTGAATATCTACCATTTCAATCTCGGCGCCCACAAGATTTATATTCGAGGGAAGTATATCGAGATGAGGCATATAAGTTTGTAGAATAACTTCTTCAATAGAGTTATCGCCTATCAGCACTTCGTATACAGAAGGTGAATGATGAGAGATACCGAGCCCGGAGGAAGAATTTGCCTGCGGATCGGTATCCACTAACAAAGCCCGTTTCTCGGCTGCTGCCAGCGAGGAAGATAAGTTTATGGCAGTTGTAGTTTTTCCTACGCCGCCCTTTTGATTAGCAATTGAAATAATTTTCGACATTAAATACCGCAATAAAAATTGCAAAGGTTTGAAAATAAAATGAATAATAGAGCAATTACACGATTGTTAAAATACTTAATCAAACCGTTTTTTCATAGTAAAAATACTTTTATAAATCGAGTTCCTCACCGAAGTCCATTACTCTACACTTATGCCCGGTTTTTTCAACCTTTTCTTTGAATTCAAGTGGGTTGGCTTTTATCAGCAGGAATGTGTTGTAATGCATCGGAACTGCAACTTTCGGGTTTGTAAGTTCAACAGCTTTAACCGCGTCATCAATACCCATTGTAAAATTATCACCAATCGGCAGCAGCATATAATCAACTGCATTCATCTCGCCAATTAGTTTCATATCATAAAACAAACCGGTATCGCCTGTGTGGTATATAATTTTGCCATCAATAAATAATAGTACGCCTGCTGGTTCGCCGGCATATTGTCCATCGGGAGTTTTTGAACCGTGGTGAGCAATTGTAAATTTGACACGCCCGAACTCAAAATTATAGCCGCCCCCAATGTGCATATTGTGGGCGTCAAATCCTTTTTCAATCAGATAATTTGCTAACTCGTTTACACAGATAATTAAAACTTTACCTTTTTTTGCAATCTTCATTGCGTCCCCAAGGTGGTCGCCGTGGGCATGTGTCAAAATTATGTAATCTGCATTTACATCATCGGATCTTACGGGAGACGTTGGGTTGCCGTCAAAAAAGGGATCAATCAATATTTTTGTGCCAGAATTTGTTGTTACTTGAAAAGCCGAATGAGAAAAATATTTTAATTTCATTGAACTACTCCATCTCTTGGTTTACTGATGAATTTATATCATAAAATATAAATTTTTTGCCAGACTATAAAATTTATAATTAAGAACTTCTAAATAATTTACCAAATGGATTCTGAATCATTTGATGCCCAAATAATTTAGACTGAGTAAACGGATTAGAATTTTTTAAACATTATTTTTGTAAACCCCTTTATAGCTTCTAAAGAACGCATTTTGCTTTCTTCATCGCCGTAAATGGCAGGGATATTAACAAAACTTATTTTCAAACCGTGTTTAACCGCTTTTACAATCATCTCGCTTTCCGCTTCAAAACCCGGTTCATCCGGTAGTATGTTTTTTATAGATGAAAGCCTGAAGACTCTAAATCCGCATTGACTGTCTTTAATTTTTTGTTTGCATTTTATAGATAATAATTTTGATGTGAGCAGGTTGCTAAATCTGCGGTGAATCGGCATGTTGGAAAAATTGTTTAACCTATTACCGATAACCATATCGTTATCTTTTAATGCATTTAAAAATTGCGGGATATAATCTGGCGTGTGCTGCATATCAGCATCCAGCGTTACGGCATATTCAAACTTTTTTTCTTCAGCGGCAAGTAAACCAGCTTTTAAAGCAAAACCTTTTCCCATGTTTTTGGGAAGGTTTATAAGACAAACATTTTTTTTATTGATTATTAAGTTGGCTGAGTTATCGGTTGAACCGTCATTTACGGCAAAAACAAAATCTACAAATTGAAGACTTTTGCTTACAGCTTCTTCAAGCTTTTTTTCTTCATTGTAAAAGGGAATAACTGCGGCAGTTTTATTTTTGAGTGAGGTACTGTTCAAACAAACCTCTCCATCCTTTAACAGCCGGTGTGCGGAAAGAGTCTGTCAATCTTTTACGTAGTGCTTCTTTTGATAATCCTTTTGTTAATACACTGTCCTCGGCTACAGATATACTTCCGGTTTCTTCCGAAACTATTACCGAAACAACATCCGCCTGTTCGGTAATTCCAAGCCCGGCACGGTGGCGCATACCAAGTACATAACCGTCCACATTAGTAGTTGACGATAAAGGAAGTGTAACGCGGGCAGCTTCAATAATATTATTTTTTATAACAACTGCTCCATCATGCAGAGGTGAGCGGGGGAAAAAAATATTACAAAGCAAATCCTTCGAAAGTTTTGCGTTTAATATTTCTCCTGTCTCTGTAAAACCTCTTATGCCCGTTAACTTAATGATAATTATCAATGCTCCGTGCTGCCGTTGCGATAACTCGAAGGCGGCGTCAGTAATAATATTTGCAACTTCCGGTACCTCTGAGCGGACGAAAAATTTTACCAGCGGGTTACGAGCTACTATAACAAGCAGCCTCCTAATTTCGGGCTGAAACAAAATTAAAAACGCAAGAACCCATATATCAGTTACTAATTTCAGCAGCCAGCTTAAGGCTCTAAAATTTGCCGCTTGCGAAACAAATGATAACACAAGCACGAGCATCAGACCTATGAATATTTGAGCCGCAATTGTTCCCTTCAGCGTCATATATAGC
>JAIOIM010000167.1 GCA_019912505.1 Ignavibacteriaceae bacterium | reverse complement strand
ACCATTGATCCCAGCAGATTAATGTACCCACATTACCAAATTCAGTTTTAAATGATTTATAACCAGTATCGCCCGGGGTGAAGTAAAATTTTTCGTAAAATGCCGGGTCATCGGGTACATGCATTTTTCTATAAATTCCCGAAACATTTCCTTTTGTGTTTAACATTGCCACCGTGTTATGATACAAACCGCGCGCTCGTTTTTCGAAAAGTGAGGCGATGACAACAACGCCATATTTTTTTGCTGCTTCTCCAAGTTTTTTTGTCGAAGGACCCGTAATCGATTCGGCGAGATCGAAGTATTTTATATCTTCACTCTTACAAAAGTATTGAGTGCGAAACAGTTCGGGCAGGCAAATTACTTTTGCTCCTTTTTTTGCAGCCTTACCAACCCAGTCAACAGCTTTTTTTAAGTTGTCATCTGAGTTTTTCCCAAAAGCCATTTGCAAAAGCGCAATCGAAAAATTCTTTTCCATATTTTCCATTTTGTAGTTATTGTTTTAATACGATAAATGTAAATGATGATGCCCATAAAGTCAATCAATCTTTTTTATAATTTCTTCTTTTAACAGATCACCGGTCTCAGAAAATTCTTTTGTTGAAACAATATCACCATTATCATACGTTTCTATAAACCACAAAGTACCGTCTTTTCTGTAAGTTTTAGATTCGCCGTTTATTTTATCATGCTCAAAATTTTGTTCAGTCCAAACTTTTCCGTTTTCATAATAAGACCGTGTGATTCCACTGCGCATTCCCTTGCTGTAATTACTTTCTGATTTAAGTCCGCCGTCATCGTTAAATAAGGTTACAAGTCCGTCAAGTTTTGCGTGAGCGTAATGTTTTATGTAAACAGGATTTCCATTTGCGGCAAATTCTCTTCCTTCGCCATTTAAATTACCTTCTATGAATGTCCATTCGCCCTTTAAATTGCCGTCTTCATAGTACCATTTTGTTGTACCGTTTTGCCTATCATCTTTATATTCAGCTTCCGCTTTTAACTGTCCGTTTCTATAATACTCAAAAACTTTCCCCTGCTTCAGACCGTATTTAAAAAATGATACTGATAAAGGTTGCCCGCTATCATAATATCCTTTAAAGTTTCCATCAAGAAGTCCGTTAGAATATGTTCCGACTTCTTTTAAAACTCCCGCTGGGAAATATGAAAAATACTCACCATCATATTTATCATTTTTATAAGTAATTCTTTCTTTGATAATTCCGCTTTCATAATAGAAATAACATCCTCCATTAAGCGCACCTCTTGAGTAGTTAAGTACTTTATTGATGATTCCGGTTTCGTTATAGTACCGGCATGTTCCGTCAAGTTTACCGGCTTGATAAATTTCTACTTTTTTTAGAACTCCGTTGCCGTATAATTCTTTCACAGTTCCTTGCTGTGCAAAAAGGAACATTGCTGTTAGCATCACAAGTAATATTGTTTTTTTCATTTTTGATATCCGTATGTTGAAATTAAATCGCCAAGGTTGTTGTATTTCTTGCTTTTTTCTAGTTTGCCTTTTTTATAAAACTCTTCGGTTTTTAATATACCGTTTTCAAAATATTCTTTTTTCCAGCCATCAAGTTTGCCTTCAAAATATACCTCCTCTATTTTTATTGCGCCGTTTGTGAAAAACCATTTTTTTATGCCCGCCAGTTTTCCATCCAGATATTCTACTTCCGATTCAAGCAGTCCTTTTTCATAATATGTTTTTTTTACACCCGATAGCACATCTTCTTTATAATACTCCACTGAAGCCATTACGCCGCTTGGAAAATATGTTAATGCTATGCCGTTTCTTTTGTCGTGCTGGTACATGTATTCCCCCTTCAGCGTACCATCATCATAATAATTTTTTGACAACCCTCTTCTGCTTCCATTTATATACTCCATCTCCCATTCAATAACGCCATTATCATACATCAAATAACTTTTGCCGTTTAGAGTGTCATTTTCATAATTCCATTCTTCCTTTAAAAAACCATTAGGATGATAAATTTTTGTCGAGTTTTCCCGTTTCCCATCTCGTTTGAAAACTTCTTCTTCAATAATTCCATCTTCATAAAATTTTCTAATGTTCTCCTCTTCGGCTTCCATCTTTCCTTTAAAATCAAAACGAACACGATTCAACAGTTCACCTTCTGTGTATTCGTCTTTCACGCGCAAAGTGCCGCCTGAGTCGAAGACCCTAACTAATCCATCCATTTTATTCTGCTTAAAATTAGCTTCAACGGCAACCCTTTGATTGCTTTCGTACAACACTTTAGTTATGCCATTTTGTTCCCCATCTATATAGGTTCTTTCAACCTCAACGGCACCCGATTTATAAAATGTTTTTGATACTCCTTGCAGAAGCCCATTTATATAATTCCATTCTCCTTGCTTTTCACCTGTTTTATAATAAGTATAAGTTAAACCGTCAAGTTTGTCATCATCATAATACTGATCGCTCCAAAGCTCGCCAGACTCATAATACCATTTCGAAATACTCTGACGCAGACCGTTTACATAATTCCACTCAATACTTATTTTACCGTCTTCAAAAAACCAGGTAGAAGTTCCATTTTCTTTTCCATACTCAAATACCCACTCTTTCCATAATTTACCGTTCGGGTAAAATTCTTTATAAACACCATCTAATTCATCATATTTGTAGTGTCCTTCAGTTTTAACAACCCCATTGGGGTAATAAGTTTTTTTTGTTTCGATTTTGGAATTGTCCTGAGCAAATGCGGATGTGTAAACTAAGGAAATAAAAAGTATGTAAAAAAATATATTCTTCATTAATATCTGCAAAGTTAAAAGATGAATCGGATGTAATATTAAGATTATTTGAAATGAAGTAAAATCTATAAATTCTTCACGCTAACTTCCCCCGCTTATTTTGAATCCTATTTGTTTTATAATGGTGGAAGCAGCAGCCATTTCTTCCCTATTTTCAAAAGAGGCACGGAAAGTTCCCCCGGTACCCTCCCGGATTTTTAGTAATTCAATATCTTTTATGTTTATCCCGTCATTAAAAAGCGCTCCGGTAAGTTTTGCAAGTACACCCGGTTCGTCATTTACATAAATAAACAAATCATGCAGTGGATGAATAAATCCTTTAGAATTTTTCGGAATTGCTTCTCTTAGATTTGCCGCTTTATCGAATAAATCTTGGAGGGTATCATTATCATCTGTCGTAATGGCGTTAGTAATTTTTTTTAATTGAAGGTCGAGCCTTGCCAATGATTCTAAAATTTCTTTTTTATTATTTTGGATTACAGGTTTCCATATTTTAAACGGGCTCGATGCAACTCGTGTTAAATCTCTAAATCCTCCTGCGGCAAGAGTAATTTCTTTTTCATCGGTTAATGCATTAATTAATGAAACAGCAGTAAGCTGAGGAAGATGACTGACCGAAGCTACAATTTTATCATGTTCTTCGGGAGACAATAAAATTATTCTCGCACCTATAGTTTTTAAAAGCATTATGAGTTCTTTAGCGTGAGGATCATCCTGAGTGCCGGTTAAAACATAAACTGAATTCTCAAAAAGCATCGCATCAGAATTTTCATATTCCCCTTTTTCTTTTCCTGTCATCGGGTGTCCGCCAATAAAAAAACCTTTGTGTTCTAAACTGTTCCACTGTTTATAAAAAACAGATTTTACACCAGAAACATCCGTGATAAGTGATTTTTCGGAAATAAGGGGAGCAAGGCGCGTTAAATATTCAAGCGACAAATTTGTTGGTAAAGATAAAAAGATGATATCTGAATCGGCACAGTTCTCAACGTTTGAAAGGGCAACATCAATTACACATTCCGATTTTGCCTTTTTCAAAATATCAGGTTTATCAAAAGCAGAAATATGAATAGAAGGGATATTGTGTTTTATCGCTTTTGCCAACGAGCCGCCGATTAACCCTAAACCAACGATAGATATTCTTAAAGATGTTAAGCTAATATCTTTATTAATCAAATCTTACGCCCTATCACTTCCGCGATGGCTTTTAGTTGTTTCATCATTTCAACAAACTGATCAGGCAACAACGCCTGTGGACCATCACTAAGTGCTTTTTCGGGGTCATGATGAACTTCAACCATAATGGCGTCTGCTCCGGCGGCAACGGCAGCCCGTGCCATCGGAATCACTTTTTCTCTAAGTCCAGTTGCGTGCGATGGATCAGCTGCAACAGGTAAGTGGCTCCCTTTGTGAACTACTGGAATTGATGACAAATCGAACGTGTTGCGCGTGTATGTTTCAAAAGTACGGATTCCGCGTTCGCATAAAATTACATTTTTATTTCCGCTGGAAAGAATATATTCAGCCGACATAAGCCAATCTTCAACAGTAGCAGCCATACCACGTTTTAACATTATCGGTTTTTGTGTTTTCCCAAGCTCGCGGAGCAAAGAAAAGTTTTGCATATTCCTGGCGCCAACTTGAAAAATGTCAGTGTATTTTTCAATCAAATCGATCTGTCCCATTTCTATAATTTCGGTTATAACTGCAAGATCGTATTCATCCCCCGCTTTACGTAATAAACGTAATCCTTCTTCCCCTAATCCTTGGAAGGAATAGGGTGAGGAACGCGGCTTAAATGCACCGCCTCGTAAAATCTTAGCCCCTGCTTCTTTTACAATTTTAGCAATAGTCATTATCTGTTCTTCGCTTTCAACAGAGCAGGGTCCAGCCA
>JAIOIM010000166.1 GCA_019912505.1 Ignavibacteriaceae bacterium | reverse complement strand
TTCTAATTTCGTAGAGAAAATAAGGTTTTGCTTGTCTTATTACTTGTCGATAAGTTATATCTGCAATCATATAAGCGAAGGAGCAAAAAGGGTTAAACGAGCACCGCCTTTGAATCTATTTCATATCAATGACTTATTTTCTGGCAAGTATGTTTAATTGTTTCGTTTATTATACATAAGTACACTATTTTTTGAAATATCTGAATCTTTCGGATGGAAGTGAAGTTTAGGTATTCTCACCTCCGCCAATTATGGAGTGTTGGCGGCTAATTCAAGTTATTTTAATAATGAATTAACCGATCCTTATTTTGATATTTCCGGTGGATTGCTTTTCTACTATTATCTTTCCGAGGGAATATCGGTTTCAACAGAACTTCCATTTGGTGTAGTTTTCTTTAATCCAAAGGATAAAAATGGAAACCTAATGCCAAATAATTATTCCGGTGTTTATAGTAAACACGCTCTAATGTTTAATCCACAACTAAATATTAATATCTGGCTCTCCCCTACTATTTCGATGGATTTATCATCAAGGCTTGTATTACCATTTACTGATTATCTTGATGATTTTAATGCCTTTTCATGGGATTCTTACGCGAGCGCAAAAATTGGCTTCTCCTTTTTTCTAACAAAAAGTTACGATGCTGATCAAGATGGAATAGCTGATGATTATGATTTTGATATTCACACTCCTCCCGATGAAGTAGAACTAATTGATCAATTTGGTCGCGGCCCTTCTAATAGAGATTCAGACAATGACGGAGTTACGGATAAATACGATATGTGCCCGACAACTCCTGTGGATGAAAGATTCTTAGTTGATACACTTACAGGCTGCGGACCATCCGAAAGAGATACTGACAAAGATGGAGTAAATGACAATCTTGATAAATGTCCGGATACGCGTAGGAACGAAAAAGTTGACATCAATGGTTGTGCACTTTACCAAAGAGATTCAGATTTTGATGGAATTTATGATGATAAAGACAAATGTCTCAATACACCTTACTTTGATCATTTACAAGTAGACTCTTCTGGTTGCGGTAAATCGGAAAGAGATACCGACAATGATGGGATAGTTGATTTATACGATGAGTGCAAAGATAATTTAGAGGATTATAATTATTTTACCGATAATGATGGCTGTGCAGATACTGTTGAGTATGATATTACTTTAAAATTGAACGAACTTAAACCACTATTTGAAGATAGTACCTCAACATTAACAAAAACCGGTGAAAATATATTACACGCGCAGCCTCTATCAATTATTCAGTATTACCCAACTGCAATTTGGACTCTCGAAGTCAAATCTCCATTTGCGGCAGAAATTAAATCTAAAAAGATAAAAAACTTCATCGATGAGTTAACAAAAGATTCAACTAGAACAAATATTAAATTTTCTAAATCGAATGATGAAGAAATTTTTATGTACCTCGACAAAGAGACTGCAAAAAAAATAGCTATAGAAAATCAAAACATATATTTACTAAATAAAAAGGAAGAGAAATAAAATGAAAAAATTGATACTCATACTTTTACTTGTTCCCTTTGTGTTGGTGGAAGGGCAGCAAAAACAGAATTATTTTTCTGCTCATGCCAATATATTTTCGGTAGTATTCCCCACCAGATTTGAGCAGTCAAAACAGAGAGCCGGTAATTTTCTATTAGGAGGACAGTACAATTACTATGTTAGCGATATGTTTTTGCTTTCAGGCGGTTTAAACTTTACTTGGCTAGAAATGAACGGAAGAAATAAAAGTACTCTACCCACCGGCGGACTGTTGGGTAATACTCAATTCGAAGTATTAGCAGCTTATCCGTTTTTAGGTGTAAGTACAGCTATTTCAGAAACGGAACTATTTGTGAAGATGGGTGTTTCGATATTCGGTAAACAAAACCAGCTAGGCAGCTCTAAAGGATGGGTTCTTGAAGGCAAGGCATTTACATTAGTTCCACTTGAAATTGGTGCTAACTGGAAGTTTACAGAGAATTGGGGTTTATCTGCAAGCATAATGAAAAATTTTGGAGATAAACTAAAAATCGATAAAAAGATATACGTTAATTCCCCTGAAAGCGAAATAGATTTTTTAACTTTTAATATCGGTCTCAGTTACGCCTTTCTTTCCAAGCACAACAACCTCCAAGTTCAAATTGATGGACTTAAAAATAAAAATATGCAATATGATCATGAAATTGATGCACTCAAAAAAACTATTGAACAACAAAAAGACACAATAAAAGAAAAAACAGAATTGCTTGCCGAATACAACAAACAGAATGTTGATAATGGAAATAC
>JAIOIM010000165.1 GCA_019912505.1 Ignavibacteriaceae bacterium | reverse complement strand
AATCAAACGAGCCTTTAACATTTCCCGTTTTTTGAAGAAGATCGGAGAAGATTAAATAATGTTCAATTATTAGATCGGTTAAATTTTCTTTTTCAGCAATTTCATATGCCATTTTTAAATATTTTTCAGCCGCATTTGTTTCACCTTTTTCTAAATGAAGTTTGGCGATACTTTGATAGGTGATTGTGAGCGAATAATTATCGTTTGCTTTTAAAGCGGTATCAATTGCTGCTTGAAAAAACTGTCTTGCTTTCTTGTTATTGCCTTTAACTGAATATGCACTTCCGAGGTAACTAAGAGAATGTGCAACTGCGTTAAATTCGTTGATCTCGTAATAGTATTTTACTGCATTAGTACTATAAAAAATCGAACTATCCGCTTCTTTTTTATCTAAAAATAGGAGACCTAAGCTATGATTAGAATAAGCCATTCCAAAAAGATAGTTCTCCTTTTTAGATCGGATCAATCCATCACGAAATAATGATTCGGCTTTAGAATAGTTTTTCATTTTAAGAAAAATAAGCCCGATGTTGCCGCGGGTTATTATTTCTCCTCTCCAATCGGCAATTTCTTCGCGTATCTGTAATGATTCGGAATAATACTTTAAAGCTTTTTCATAATTTGCAAAACGCCAATATATAGTTCCAAGATTATTAAGCGTCATTGCTGTTTCGTACTTCAGCCCTAGTTCTTTTCTTATAACATACGCTATATAAAAATTATTAAGCGCTTCATTGTTTAATCCCTTTCGCCAGTATATCAAACCTACTCCGGAGTATGCCTTGGCTTCACCTTTTTTATCACCCATTTTTTGGAATAGTGGAATGGTAAGCTGATAATAAAAGAGAGCGCTGTCAATTTCCCCTCTAAAGCGGTGAGTATCACCAATATTATCATAACACTCAGTCAACCCGGCATCATTTTTTATATCAATAAATATTTTTTTTGCTTTTTGAAGAAATGAGTAAGCTTCGTCGTTTTTATTCTGTTCGCTATAGGTGAGCGCAATATTATTTAATGCCCATCCAATGCCTTTATTATAAGATATTTTCTTCGATAAATCTAATGCTTCATTCGCATAATGGTAGGCTTCTTTTGAATCAACTTTCAAAAGTTGAAGCGCCAGCGCATTAAGTATATCTACTTTGTTTATTCCATTGGCACTTTTAAGTTCGCTCTTTAAACTATCCGCAGATGCACAGAATGCCGGAAGAGAAAATAATATTATTAATGTTACTAATTTAATTTTCATTATTTTGATTGAAGATAATTGTTTTAAGACAATATAGCCCTAAATGTTAAATATCCACGCGTTCCTTCTAGATTAAGATTGCCCACATAAAATAATACCGGTTTCTAATATTATCGTATATGAACTGAATTATTTTAGATTAAAATAGTATCTAAAGACTCAAAGTGTGCGTTTATTGTTTTATCAAGATCTTCCCTTGAGTGAGCAGTAGAAACAAAAACTGCTTCAAATTGTGCAGGGGCAAGATAAACTCCTCGTCTTAGCATTTCGTTAAAAAACCTGCCGTATAGTTTGGTGTCCGATAAAATTGTCGACTTAAAATCATTTACTGGCTGCTCGGTAAAAAACATACACATCATAGAACCCACACGGTTCATTGCATAGTTTTTATTTAACATTTTTAAATTCGCTTTAAAACCATCGGCAAGATAAGCTGCTTTTTCTTCAAGGATTGTATAAACCGAAGGATTATCATTTATATATTTTAATCCTGCGTAACCGGCTGCCATAGCAAGCGGGTTGCCGCTTAATGTACCTGCCTGGTAAACAGGTCCGGCTGGAGCAATCATTTCCATAATTTCTTTTTTCCCGCCAAAAGCACCAACTGGCAAACCGCCGCCTATGATTTTACCAAAAGTCGATAGATCGGGTTTTATATTTAATACTTCCTGCGCACCCCCTTTTGCAACTCTAAAGCCGGTCATCACTTCATCAAAAATTAGCACAATTCCCTCTTCATTGCAGATGGTTCTTAATTCGGATAAAAATTTAGTTGTTGCAGAAACTACTCCCATGTTACCGGCAATAGGTTCTATAATTACTGCGGCAATTTCTCCTTTGTTTGCAAGCACTAATTTTTTTACTGATTCAATGTCATTATAATCAGCAACTAATGTATCTGCTGCGTTCCCCTTTGTAACACCGGGACTGGTGGGGATGCCAAGCGTTAAAGCACCTGAACCTGCTTTTATCAAAAAGTGATCAGCATGACCGTGGTAGCAGCCTTCGAATTTTATAAACTTATCTTTTTTTGTAAAACCTCTCGCTGCTCTTACAGCACTCATCGTGGCTTCGGTTCCGCTGTTTACCATTCGCACCATTTCCACCGAAGGCACCATTTCAATAATAAGCTTTGCCATTTCTACTTCAAGTTCGGTAGGCGCACCGAAACTTGTTCCGTTTTCAATTGCGGAAAGCAAGGCTTGTTTTATAAATGAAGGATTATGACCGAAAAGATGCGGTCCCCAACTTCCGATATATTCAACAAACTCGTTGCCGTCAACATCATAAATTTTTGAGCCGATACCTTTTTGAATAAATAAAGGGTTACCGCCAACAGATTTAAAAGCCCGAACAGGAGAATTAACACCCCCCGGTATATATTTTTTTGCTTCGTCAAATAACAGACTGCTTTTTGTTGTATTCATTTAGCTTTCTATTTTTTTTGATTTATAATTTTTTGAGCAAATTTAACAATCTAATTTGAAAAATAGTATGGCAATATTGTTCAATACGCATCTTATTTCTTCAATATAATCTCGGTTATCTCCGGGGTGGAATTGTATCTGACCGGTGAAAGCGACATGCCGAGCCCGCGTGTTACGTATACGAGCATATCATCAAAGTAAAAGGCACTGCGAACATATTTTGTTTCTAAAAGTGTAGGGCTCAAAGTAATGAACGGAAAAATGAATGAAATTTGTCCGCCGTGAGTATGCCCGGCAAGAAACAAATCGTAATTATTTTGCCTTGCAGTGCTTATTAAATTTGAGAGCGGCTGATGGGTTAAGAAAATTGAGAAATCATTTTTTATGTTTTGTACCGCAAGGGTATCTAACAGAGTTTTCGATATTTTTTCAGCATAAGTATTTGTAGCAAAAGTTACAAAAATTTCTGCGCCGTTAATATCTATAACTTTTTTTGCGTTATCAATCATAAATACATTTTTTTTTGCGAGTGCCTGTTTAATTTCTCTAAGGCTTCGCTGTGTATCGTCGCGGTAAGCCCAGTTATCGTGGTCGCCCACGCATGAATAAACACCGTGCTTTGAATTTATTCTTCCAAGAAAATCGGCGCTTGTTTTTATATAATTAGGTGTAGAGGTTATAACATCACCGGCTATTAAAACCAGATCGGGTTTAAGAGCGTTCACTTTATCTATATAATTTGTAAGCCTGCTTTTGTTTGTGTATCGGTCGGCTTGAATGTCCGATATTAGTACAATCTTAAATCTATTTAACTCTTCGGACAAATTATTTTTTTTATACTCGATATGACTTACTTGCACCGAATAATAATCGTATAAAATTCTTGTCGGCACATAAACGAGAAAAAATCCGGTTATAATTATAACCCCCCAACTTTGCGCCCGATTAATTTTACTTTTAAACTTTTTATGAACCGGTAATAAAAGAAGCCTTATAATATCTATTATTAAAAATAAAATAAG
>JAIOIM010000164.1 GCA_019912505.1 Ignavibacteriaceae bacterium | reverse complement strand
ACAATAAACATCAGGATAATTATATATTAAATCATGCGGCTTTAAGCTAAGAAATTTTAAATAATAATATACATATAAGTAATCTGTTTTATTTTCAGGTTTTTCTTTAACTCTTTTTTTTAGTTGCGCTCTAAATTCATCTTCACCCATTTCAGATCTTCTATAAATTACGTCTTTAAGATCATTAAAAACACTACTGTAATTACTGTCCGGATCAACAACTTTGAAGGGAATTTCATTTGTCCATAATACTTCATTCCGTAATGTATCCTTACCATCAATTAGTAAATTGCGATATCCTTCCTTTAAAGTATAATTACCCGGTAAAAATGTATTGGTTAATAATTCTTCCATCTCTATTTTACCAAATACAAAACTTATATATCCCTCATAAATTATAAATTCTCCCGGGTCAAGGGTTTCATCAATTAATATGTCAGGGGAACCTAAAAATCCGAAATCACTAATTTCTACCCCGTCTTTTTTAATAATAAAACAACGAACGTTTCTGTCATGGGTGTATGTGTAGGTAGTATTGGAAACATTTTTTAAATATAATAACGAAACAATCGGTTCTCCCTGCCGGTAAACTTCTTTTTGGAGTTTAAGAGAAATCTCAAGCTGTGCAAATAGATTAGTTGTAAATAACAATATTAAAACAAAAAGCATTTTTTTCATTTCATACTCCGGCTTAAGTTATTTTTAATTTCATTCACTTGCTTACCCTTCCCTTCGGGCGAGCAGTTGATATTCATTAATTGTTGAATATGACCTTCACAAAAAGAAAGTGCTTCAATTTGTTGGGGAATCTTATTAACATGCATAACACATTTATTTTTATCCATACCATTATGTCCATCTTCATGATTAGACAACCAATGCGGGTCAGTAGTGTGATAATCCCAACAATGCCCTAATTCGTGCGCTGTAATAACAGTAAAGTGTACCCCCCAGCCTGGACAGATTTTTAAGCTAATTTAATGTGGTATTGTAATAATAATAAAATAATTAATTACCCGCTAAATTAAAATATACTTCTGCCGGTGTTTTGTAACCTAATGACTGATGAATTCTCCGGTTATTATAAAAATCAAAATAATTTTGTAATCCATTTCTCAATTCAGTAATCGAACGGTAGTCGTTCAAGTAAATATCTTCGTATTTCAAACTTCTCCAAAATCTTTCGATGTAAATATTATCAAGTGCTCTTCCTTTGGAGTCCATACTCATTCGGATACTGTTCCCGATAATTGTTTCGGTAAAAGCCTTGCTGGTAAACTGGCTGCCTTGATCTGTGTTAAATATTTCCCTAGACTACTATTATACGTAGAAGTAACAGGGAAAGTTGTTGTTGTGCTAAAATTAAATTCCTGAGATAGTATATCGAATACACGAGGTGTATTTTGATTACCAATGGTAATTAAATTATTTGAATGTACCCTAATTCCGATAGTACTCCCACTTCGCATCCACTGAAAATGATATTCTGGTGTGGCGGCAGTTATGGTAGGCGTAATGATTAGTTGAATTTCGTTCTCAAGGACAGCAAAAGTTAATTGTGGTAGTAATTTAAGTTTTATATCCGATGTTTCGGTTAGTCTGACAGTTGTAGCATTTAATATTTTGCCTTTGTAGATAATCCAGTCAATTGGAACAAGAGCTTGTTCAATTACATGTTGTAGCCTGGTATCAATCAATTCAGCCACAGAAATAATTTGTTGATGCAGATCCTCATATTGAGCTAATATATTGTCTGCATTGAGAGTTGTGCTTGGTATTGTGAGACTTGGGTTTAAGGTTACAGTACCATTATATACCGAACTATTGATAATTATTTTCATTACTAATTTGATATTATTAATCGTTAATAATACAGTTGGTTTCTCCAATTGTAAAGAATATGTCAACCCATCGTAGTTCCCAGACCAGTTTGTGTTCATGTCACTCCATTGAGCGCTAATAAATCTATTAATACCGGTATTTGTTACGGAGAAAGTAAAGGGTGTAGAATAATCGGTTTGTGCTTGTACATCATATTCTAAAAAGAAAATGAGGGCGATACACAAAAAAAATTTGCTTAAATAGTTTCGCATATTTAATCCTAAAATATTGAATTGAAAAAAAAGTTATTTTGATTATATTTCGCCCAGAAAATAAAAAGGCATATTACGGCAACGTAAAGTAACGACAAAACCCTTTTTATTGATTTATGCCCATTCTTTGCTCTGGACCAGCAGGAATGGGTTTATTTTTTTGTGCTCATTTTATCTCATATCTCTCCTTGTACTATTTGAAAAGTTTGTGATGTTGTTTCGATTAGAATCCAAATTTTACCGGAACCTCCTTTGGTAACTTTTACTATTCTTCCTATCCGGCTGTTATCTGAGAAGTAGGGAAAAGGTTCAATTTTTTTATAATCAAAACCATTCCAATGATATAAAGCATAATAATAACCACCTACCCAATAGTCATTTATTGAAAAGTGTTTGATATAAGTGGTATTTTGGGTTTTAAGCCCCTGCGACTTTAAGAATACTGTTGTAAAATCAAATGTGTGATTATGCAGGTTAAGTCGATATGAATAAGGCCCTATTAAATATAAATATAATGAATCTGTTATTTCGCATCTAGATACCGCAATAC
>JAIOIM010000163.1 GCA_019912505.1 Ignavibacteriaceae bacterium | reverse complement strand
GTATAATGTACAATGAATAATGTTTGATTTGCATTTAGTAAAATTTAGAGCAGGAGTTTTATCTCCTGCTCTTTTTTTGTTTAAATGTTTGGAATGCGTGTAGATATTATTTTAACAAAATAAATTTATTGGTCTTGCCGTGTTTCCCCGCTTTTATTGAATAAAAATAAACTCCGCTCGACAAGTTACTTCCATCGAATTTTAATTCATATCTTCCTGCTGGTTTTTCTTCGTTCACCAACTCTTTAACTTTTCTACCGAGAATATCATAAACTGAAATATTTACAAATATTTTATCCATCTCAATTTTCAGCCCTGGTACGTTTTTCAAGATATTCTGGCTCTACTACGTGCAACAGGTGAATAAGTGAATTGTGTTGTTAAGTCATATACTGAGCAGACTGAAAAGCGCGGAGTGAATTATCGGGGAAAGTCAATGGGAAGCATAATGTTTTTTAAGGCTATCATAAGCTCCTTCCGTAATATAGATATACACTATGCTTATAACATCAAAGCGGACAATTTCATAGAAATTTCGTTCAAATCGAACGGCTTATAAAAAATAGAGCTAACGTACTGCCTTATATCAGTTTCATTATTTTTAAGTTGGTTTTTAAAGACATAGGTTAAGATTACCGGCAGGGCAGCATTAACACAACGAATATTTTTACATAATGCTTCTATTTTTTTTGATGGCTCGTCATCAATTATTACTAAATTGATATCAGACTTGTTTACAAGTACTTCAAGCACTTTTAAATCAGTAGTTGTGGTTACATTATAGATATCCTGCAGGTACACCAAAAAGCTGTAACACATATTAAAATCGGGGCTGTAAAACGCAACGTTTTTTGTTTTGTTTATCATTTAGTTATACGTATCAAACGAACTCGTAACCGGTTTCTTAAATAAATTATTTTTGTCGGAAAAAGTAAGCGGATGGTGTTTTATTATACAAAACACTGAAGCTTGTGTAATAAGCATACAGTAGTCCGCTTTTGATATTATTCTATAAACGTGCCAATGAATGAAACGGAGAGAAATCTTAATTTGGCTTATTTTTGTATCTTTGGAAGAAGTTGGGTAGGGACGATAAAAGCGGGATTCTCGTTACTGAAAATCCCTCTTTTACAATTTTTAATTATTGAGAATAAAAATTTTGAAGAAAGTGCTAATTTAAGCGGTAATATCAAGTTCCTTTAGTTTACGGTACAATGTTGAAAGCCCTACCTGAAGCATCTCGGCGGTTTTTTCTTTATTAAACTCGTTTGAATCGAGTGCTTTAAGAATATACTCTTTTTCAAACTTTCTAACTGATTCTTCCAACGAGCCGAGTTTACTGAAATCCGAAAAATTAGGTACTTTTTTAAAGACATCAGGCAAATCTTTTACAGTAATAAATTCAGTTCTGCAAAAGATTACGGCGCGTTCTATTATATTTTCTAACTCCCTAACTTCGCCGCGCCATTCATAATTAACTAGAGCGCGCATCGCCTCCGGATCAACACCCTTAATATTGCGGTTCATCTCTTTTCTGTATTTGTCTAAAAAATGATCTGCAAGCATCGGTATATCTTCTTCACGTTCTTTAAGGGATGGAAGATTAATTTCAATTACGTTTAACCTGTAAAACAAATCCTCACGGAATGTTCCGGCTTTAATTTCTTCGCGCAAACTGCGGTTTGTGGATGCAATAAATCTAACATTTACGGGAAGCGAAACTGTAGTTCCAACCGGCGTATATTCCTTTTGCTGTAATACCCGCAAAAACTTTACCTGAAGCTGTAATGGGAGTTCGCTTATTTCATCAAGAAACAAGGAACCTCCGTCGGCGGCTTTTACAAGTCCCTCTTTATCCGAAATTGCACCGGTGAACGCCCCTCTTTTATGACCGAACAACTCGCTTTCAATCAGGTTTTCGGAAATGGCGCCGCAGTTTACGGCAATAAATGCTTTATCTTTTCTTCTGCTTTTATAGTGGAGCGCCCGCGCAACAAGCTCTTTACCGGTTCCGCTGTTTCCGGTTATTAATACTGTGCTGTCGGTTTCAGAAACCGTATCAATCATATCATATATTTTTTTTATTGCTTCGCTTTTGCCAACGAAGTTTTGAAAATCGTAGGTGCGCTGTATTTCATTCCTTAGTATTCTATTTTCTAAAAGTAATCGTTTTACTTCAAAAATTCGTTTTACTTTTAATAGAAGTTCGTCAAACTCCAGCGGTTTAAGAATATAATCACTTGCTCCGCTTCGCAAAGCAGTAATTGCAGTATCGAGCGAACCGTATGCTGTAATGATGATAAAAGGGGCTTGCAAATTTAATTTTTTTGCTTCCTCTAAAAGCTGGATTCCTTTCATCCCCGGCATTTCCAAATCAGAAATAATAAGATCGAATGTTTCTTCGAGCAGTTTATTGTAAGCTACCCTGCCGTTTTCAGCTTCGTCTACAACGTAACCTTCCTTTTTCAATACAAATGAGAGAGACTCCCGGATTATATCTTCATCATCAACTACTAAAATTCTATTTGACATTTATAACCTTTAATATTTTAAGGATGTAAAGGTAAAGTTATTCTGAAGGTTGTACCTTCGTCAACTTTACTAAAAACTTTTAGATCACCCTGGAAGCTTTTTATTATACCGTAGCTTACCCATAAACCTAAACCGGTTCCTTTTCCTTCTTTTTTTGTCGTAAAGAAGGGTTCAAAAATTTTCGTAAGATTTTCCTCCGGTATACCTCCCCCGGTATCATAAAACTCAATTATTAACTGATCGTCATCTAAATCGGAGCGTACACCTATTACATTTCGATTTGTTTCCTTATGCACTTCCACAATAACATCTACAGCGTTTAGCAAAATATTTACAAACACTTGCTGTATCTGATCTGCCACAAGAGGGAGGTTTGGTATCAAATCATTCAAACTGGTTTCGAAGGTAATATTTTTTGCTTTTGCTCCTACCTTTATAATCTCGATGGCTTCTCTAATATTTTGATTTATGTCAGTCATTTGCAATTCATAATTGGAAGGTCGTGAAAAGTCGACAAGATCCCGAATGATTTTGGAAATACGAGTAACCTGGCTTTTTACAAGTTTCAGTTTTTCTTTTATAAATTCGTCATTGGTAGAGCGTTGAACTACCTGCACAAGTGCAGATATTGATGCGAGCGGATTCCCGACTTCATGAGCAACGCCCGCAGCAAGGGTGCCGATGCTTTCCATCTTTTGGGTGTGTACAAGCTGTTTCTCCAGCAATTTCTTTTCCGACAAATCTCTATGAATACCAAAAAAAGCAGTTACTTTTCCTTCGGCATCTAATATGGGAGAAATTAAAATTTGCGTAAAAAATGGATCACCGTTTTTTTTCCTGTTTTCAACTTCGCCAACCCATACCTTTCCCTCATTTATAATTTTCCACATTCGCGCCCAAAACTTTTTTGAATGTTTACCGCTCGAAAAAACATTCGGGTTTTTACCAAGTAGTTCCTCCCGTGTATAGCCGCAAGCTGCTATAAACGCTTTGTTAACATATACCATCTTACCGTTAAGGTCGGTTATCTGCAGAGGGTTAACTGTGTTTTCAGCTACCTGGGAATAACGAAGTAAATCGATGTCTTTCCTTTTTTCCTCGGTAATATCTTTAGCAAGTATAAAATAGTAGATATTATCGGTGTCCTGGTTTGAAAAATTAGAAAGATAAAAATTTACATCGAGCGAAATTTTGCCCGATGTTAGTCTTGAAACAATATTATTGGGTTTACCGTCATTAAAACAATTTTGTATCCATTTAACGGTTTTTAACCTGAGCGTTTCATCAATCAGTTCATAGAAATTAATATCGGTTAATTTTTTACCTTCTAATTTTAACTTAGAAACGGCTGATTTATTTAGATCAAGAATGGCTCCTTCTTTTGCAATAACAAAGCACATTTCGGGCAAACCATCCATCAATTCAAAATCGAATTTATATTTTCTTTCCATTGAAGTATAAAAGCATTACTTATTTAATAAAACATACACAAAAATAAAAAAGGAATAGCTAAAGCACTAACTATTTTTTCGCCTGCAAATAGCCATTGAGTTTCTCAAAATTGTACAGCTAATAATAATGATTTTAATATCGAGAAGTTTGGGCAACCTCTCACGTAAAAAAAATTGAGTTATCTCAAATCTTATTTATTAATGAGTCTGGTCTAAAAAGGTTGTAAACGGTTACGCCACGGCGCACAGGTGAAACCGTTTTTGATTCTCTGTCCTTTCTTATTAACCCACGACTTAAGTCGTGGGTAAACAAAACCTAATATTATACAAAACCGTTTCAACGGTTTATATTTCTAACTCAAATTGAATTGTTGACCTTTTTAGACCAGTCTCATTAATCGATTTAAAACACTTTAAATTATATAATAAAGTCCGCCAGTGGAGCGCGGGTGATTTAGGAGGTCTTAACCCGTGCACCTGCCTTTTCACATTTTTAAGAATAACATTTTTTTCAGCCATTTACTAGATTACGATAATTTTTTTGAAAGCAGGTAATTCTTAAAATCAAAATAATCGGATGACATTTTGATGGATGTTTTTTCCAACCTCAATGTTTCCTTTAATTGAACCGGAGTTTCAATCTTCTCTTTTAGTTTTTCATCAAAAACATCCAAGAATTTTGCAGGGTGGGCAGTAGATAGAATTATTTTTATTGCGTTCGCTGTTTTATTTACAGATAGATACTTCTGAAGTGCCAGGAAACCGCAAGCTGTGTGCGGATCAAAAATATAATTATAACTTTTTGCAACATTGCGAATTGCTTCCAGTATTTCATCATCACCAAAAGAGTAAGCGCAAATATCATCTTTTATTTTTTGATGATTGCTTTCATACAAATGCAAAATTCTTTTGATATTTGACGGATCACCAACATCCATAGCGTTGGAAATTGTTTTTATCGATGCGCGGGGAAGATATTCGCCGGTATTAACAAATTGCTCGAAAACATTATTCCGATTATTTGCCGCAATAAAAATTTTTACAGGCAAGCCAAGTTTTTTTGCAATTAACCCGCCTGTCAAATTACCGAGATTACCGCTCGGAACAGAGAAAATAATTTCCGCACGATTAAACTTTGAATAAGCATAAACGTAATAGAGTGATTGCGGAATAAGCCTTGCAATATTTATTGAATTTGCAGAGGATAAACTCATCGTCTTATTCAGTTCATCATCTACGAAGGCAGTTTTTACAAGTTTTTGGCAATCATCAAATGTTCCTTCAATTTCGAGGGCAGTAATATTTTGTCCGAGTGTAGTTAATTGCTGCTCCTGTATTTTGCTTACTTTGCCCGATGGATAAAGCAGTACAACATCAACATATTTTGAACCTAAAAAACTATGTGCAACTGCGCTTCCCGTATCGCCAGAAGTTGCTGCTAAAACAGTAATTTTCTTTTTTGAAGTTTCGTTAAAATAATTTAGTGCAGATGCCATAAATCTTGCGCCAAAATCTTTGAAGGCAAATGTTGGTCCGTGGAATAACTCAAGAACAAAAGTATCCTCGCTAAGCTCTACAAGGGGTGCATCAAAGTTAAATGTTTCTTCAACTATTTTTTTTAATTCATCGCGGGGAATTTCATCGTCAATTAAGTTGCTGATTATAGCCAATGCTATTTCTGCAAAATTCATTTGATTTAGTTGCTGCCAAAACTTTTCACCCAGTGGCTTTATTTCTTCTGGCATAAACAAACCATTATCTGCCGGCATACCTTTAGTAACAGCATCTTTGAAACTGAATTTTATTTTTTTATTATTTGTTGAGATGAACATCTATTTATCCTAATACTTTTGCACCATCGTAATTCACTGCCGAAATGTATAAATCGCAGCGGAGATTAATTTGCTCATAGATTTTTTTAAGTTCGCTTCCTATTTGATGCGCCGTATTAAAATCATCAAATAATGAGAAGATTGAAGGTCCGGAGCCTGAAATACCAGAGCCGATAGCTCCGCCGCGCAAAGCAGCTTCTTTGGCTTCAAAAAATTTTGGTATTAGCCCGGCACGCTGCGGCTCAATAATAACATCGTCAATTGAACGGGAGAGAAGTTTAACATCTCCGGTCATCAAAGCATAAACAAATGCGGCGGTATTTGCCCAGTGGGTTACTGCATTCTTTAAGAGGACTTCTTTTTTCAAACTCTTTCTTGCATCGGCGGTTTTTATTTCAATTTGCGGATGAACTACTGCCGCAAATAATTTTAATGTAGTTGGAATTTTAAAAACATCGAGCGGTAAAATACTTTTTACAGCTGTAAAACCTCCGAGCATTGAAGCGGTTACATTATCGGCGTGTGGTGCACCGCCGCTTGTTAATTTTTCTCCTTCTATCGCATATTTAATTAGTTCTTTTTTTGTAAATGGTTTTTCAAGAATTTCATTAAGCGCAAATACTGCCGCTACTGCACTGGCGGCACTGGAACCAAGTCCGCTGCCGAGAGGCATTTTTTTATGAATATCTATTTCGATACCCATTTTAAAATCGAGTTCATTCATCATCGAAATTAAAGCCTTGCCGGCTGTGTTTTGTTCCGGTGTTGTGGGCAGTGCGCCATTATCACCTGTAATAGAGGAAATGTGCAAACCTTTTCTATTCTTAATTCTTAAAACTAATTCATCACCCGGCTCGGTAAGCGCAAAGCCAAACACATCGAATCCGCAGCTAACATTTGTAACAGAAGCCGGTGCGAATACTTTTATTGATTTTTCCATTGAACTTATTTTATTTGTTTTTGCAAAAATAGGAAAAGGAGAGAGGAAAAAGTAGAAAGTAGAAAGTAGAAAGTAGAAAGGGAAGGGGAAAAGGATGAGCAGGAAGGAAAAAATATAGGGAGTGATTAAACAAATTTTCCGTAATGGTATTTTTGTTTATGTTTGTAAAAAAAGAAAAATTATGAAAATTGGATTAGTGCAATACAGTCCCGAATGGGAAAACAAAAAAGAAAATCAAAAAAAAATAAATAAATTAGTTGAAAGCGTTGATGATGTTTCGCTGTTTATTTTTCCTGAACTTACTCTCACCGGTTTTACTATGAAGGCTGATGAATTTTGTGAAAAAATAGATGGAGAAAGTTCAATGTTTTTTTCTAATTTGGCTGCAAGAAAGAATTCGCATTGCCTTGCCGGTATTATAGAAAAAAACGAAGATCACAATTATAATACTATGCTGCACCTCGACAACAGAGGTAAAATAGTAAACACTTACAGAAAAATTCACCCTTTCACATACTCCACCGAAGATAAGTATTACACCGCGGGAAAAGAACGTGTAGTTACTGAAATTGAAAATTGGAAAATAGGTTTAAGCATCTGTTACGATTTACGTTTTCCCGAGTTGTACCGCGTTTACGGAAAGGCGCGCACTCATTTAATTGTAGATATAGCTAATTGGCCCATAAACCGGATAGAACATTGGCGTACTCTTTTAAAAGCTCGTGCTATTGAAAACCAATGTTATGTCGCCGGGGTAAACCGTGTCGGTTCCGACCCGAGTTTAATCTATAACGGCTGCAGCAGCGTGTTCGATCCGATGGGAAATGAAATCCTTGTTTCAATCGATTCGGAAGAAGTATTGATAGCCGAAATAGAGATTGAAACAGTTAACCAGGTTAGAGAAAAATTTCCTTTTCTTCAGGATATAAGACTTGTGTAAAAA
>JAIOIM010000020.1 GCA_019912505.1 Ignavibacteriaceae bacterium | reverse complement strand
CTATGAAACTCGGCACCCCCGACCGTGTACCGGTAATGTGCCAGCTTTCTATCGGGCATTATTTTATTCATTCAGGCGTTTCACCCATCGATATATGGTTTTCTTCCGAGGCTTTTGCGGAAGCTTTAGTCAGGTTGCAGCGGAAATATAATTTTGATGGAATTTTAGTTAACCTAACTGGCAGGTACCCTGATTACAAAGAGCAGATTATTAGCATAGATGAAAAAGAGGAGGAATACATTGTAAAGTGGAAAAACGGTTGTTACTCTATCGTCCCAAAAAATGATAACCCTCATTATTATCAACCGGATGGTTCCCGCTGCTTTCCGCAGTTTGATGACATAGACCCCGAACAACTTTTTTATATCGATCCCTGGGATATTACAGAAATCTCTTACCCATATAAATGGGGATTTGAAAATAGTGAACGCCCGTTTGATGATTTTTTCCCTCCCTATCATGCCGATACGATTAAACACGTAAAAGAAAAAACCGGAGGAACAATTTCTATTCATTCCGAAGTTTTCTCACCCTGGTCGCAGTTTCTTGAACTCTTAAATTATGAGAATGCCTTAATGGCAATTATGGATGATCCCGGAAAAGTAAAAGCCTGCCTTCAAAGTTTAACTTATGGTGCAGTACAACTTGCAAAACTTCATGCAAAAGAAAATGTTGATGCGATTTTAATTTCATCTGCTTTTGCGGGCGGTGGTTTAATTTCGCGTGAGCACTATATTGAGTTTGTTCTACCATACGAAAAACAAATTGTTGAAGAAGTAAAAAAAGAATTTGATGTGCCGGTTTACACCCACACTTGCGGCAGTATAGGCGATCGGTTAGATTTGATGATGGAAACAAAAACAAATGGAGTTGACACCCTTGACCCGCCGCCGCTCGGCACTGTTGAACTTGAAGAAGCAAAATATTTATTAAAAGATAAAGCTTTTATAAAAGGAAATATCGATCCGGTTAATACACTGCTTTACGGCAGTAAAGATAAAGTTGAAGAAGATGTTAAATGGCGGTTGAAAGTTGGAAAACCAAACGGCGGGTATATATTAAGTTCCGCCTGCTCCATTGCCCCAAACACTCCGCAAGAAAATATAATGCTGTTGACTGAACTCGCAGAAAAATATGGAGCTTATGATTGAACGAAATTGAAGCACTCCTAAAAATTCTAGCACAGACTGTAATAGACGGCAAAAAGGATGATACTGTAAAAATAACAAATCGTTTGTTAGAACTTAATTATCCGCCAAAACAAATCCTTGATGAAGGGCTGCTTCCCGGGATGGAAGTGGTTGGGGTCCGATTCCGCGATAATATCATTTTTGTTCCGCAAGTACTAATCTCTGCCCGCGCCATGAAGGCTGCACTATCAATTGTTGAACCTTTATTATCGGAAGCAAAGATTGAAGGACTTGGTACAATTGTAATCGGAACTGTAAAAGGCGACATACACGACATTGGAAAAAACATAGTAACCATGATGCTTCGCAGCAGCGGCTTCAAAGTTATTGACCTCGGGATTGATGTATCTGTGGATAAATTTTTAGACGCTATTAATAAAGAAAATCCGGTAATTGTCGGTATGTCGGCACTGCTTACAACTACAATGGTTTATATGAAGATAGTAATAGATAAAATAAAACAAAACGCGCTGCCCGTTAAAGTAATGATTGGCGGCGCTCCGATTTCTAAACGCTTCGCCGATCAAATCGGCGCCGATGCTTATGCAAAAAATGCTTCGGAGGCTGTTATTATTGCTCGTGAATTAATCGGGATAAATAAGTGAGATTCTAATATGAGTAGCTTTATTGATGAGCTAAACAAACCGGGAATATTATTGTGCGATGGAGCGATGGGAACAGAACTTCAGAAGCGCGGCATGGCTGTTGGCGTTTGCCCCGAAGAGTATAATATCACAAACCCCAAATTCATAAAAGAAATACATAAAGATTATTATAACAGCGGCGCACAAATTGTAGAGACAAATACTTTTGGAGCCAACTGCTTAAGATTAAAATTTTATGGATTTGAAAATCGCGTTAAAGAATTTAACAATGCCGCGGCACTACTTGCGCGAGAAGTTTGCCCGGTAAATGGTTTTGTTGCCGGTTCAATAGGACCACTTGGGGAAATGATAGAGCCGCTGGGTGAAATAACCGAACAACAGGCGTATGATGTTTTTGCAGAACAAGTAATTGCTTTATACGAAGCCGGTGTCGATGTTCTTTTTATTGAAACTATGATGTCACTTGATGAAGCCGTTATTGCGGTAAAAGCAGCAAAAGAAAATTCAAGTCTACCCGTCTCTGCCACAATGACGTTTGAACTTGGCAAAGCCGGACTTCGCACACCTTGGGGCGTTGATACAAAAACTGCGGTAGAAATTTTATCATCTCTTGATGTCGATATTATCGGCTCAAATTGCGGTAAAGGTTTTGATGAAATGATTGAAGTTATAAAGGAGATGAAGCAGTTTACTAACCTGCCTCTTCTTGCACAAGCAAATGCGGGGCTGCCGGAATGGTTAGAGGGTATTTCAGTTTATAATGAAACACCGGAAATTATAGCACCAAAAACCGAGCAGTTAATTTCTCTCGGTATAAAATTAATTGGGGGATGCTGCGGAACAACTCCGGCACATATAAAAAAGATGAGTGAGATTATTACGAATTTTAATATTCGCTAAAATTCTACTGAAACCTTTTCTTATGATTGTTTTTAGCATTTAAAACAAAGCTGAATCACTTAGAGGATAAATTCATCTAACACACAACTATTTTGGAAAGAAAAATGAATTACGAAATAAAAGATTTTAATAAAGAAGTAATTGAGAAAAGTAATACTACACCTGTTCTCGTTGACTTCTGGGCAGAATGGTGCGCTCCGTGTCGAACACTGGGACCAACACTTGAAAAGTTAGCCGAAAAGTATAAAGATAAATTTTCTTTTGCCAAGGTTGATACCGATGCTAACCAGGAAGTGGCTGTAAAGTATGGGATAAAAAGTATCCCAACAGTAAAGCTTTTTATCAATGGCGAAGTAGCCGATGAATTCAGCGGCGCACTGCCGGAAAAAATGATTGAAGAATGGTTAGATAAAGCTCTCCCTTCCGAAGAAAAAGAATTGCTTAAAAACGCGCGCTCTTTAATAAATACAGAGCCTGAGAAGTCGAAAGAAATATTAGAAAAGTTAAACTCACTTCAGCCCGATAATTTTGAGGTTAAAGTAGTGCTTGCCAAATTGCTGCTTTTCGAAAACCCCGCTAAATCTCTCCAACTTATCGACGGTTATGAAAATGAAATATCAAACACCGATGAGGCTGAGTCTGTTTACACAATTGCTGTTATGTTTAAGAAATTAGTTAAAAGTGATCAACTGCCGGATGCCGATGTAAAGGATATTTATATATCTGCCATTGATGATTTACAGAAAATGAATTTTGACGGTGCGTTAGAAAAATTTATAAATGTAATTAGAGAAGACCGACAGTATGATGGTGATGGGGCGAGAAAAGTGTGTATTGCAATTTTTAAATATCTTGGGGAAGAACATCCAATTACACAAAAACATAGAAGAGATTTTGGCAGCGCTTTATATATCTAATTGTTTCGCAATCTCATTGGAAGGGATGCAAAATTTGCTACCCCAGCTGTATAACAATAGCTAAAAACCAAATTTTAAATTTAATGTAGGGACTAATTCAACCCGTTGGGCATACTGTTCGGTTTCAACACGCGCGTTTAATGCCAAATTTTTATTAAACGATATTGAACTCCAAACGGCATCGAGCATACTTAAAAAGTGGTTGATATAGATTCCTATTACTGCTTTTGAAGCAACATTATAATAATCGTTTGCCTCCCCGCGCATGTGAGAATAAAAATTAAAATTTGGTGATAGCTGTGTATTATTAGCGCCTGCCGTGTAGTCGTTCCACCCGGCTGAGTATTGCCAGTATTTTCCTATCAATTCATAATACTGCTGTTCGCCGTGTTTCGGCATTTTATGCGAACCATTCTCATAGGAATTTAAATCATTCCAGTCAACCCGTTCCCATGACGGCAATGTAACATCCGGATTAATTTGTATGTTTGCGTTGTGGTACTGATTCAGCCATTCGGCATAACGAACTACGCTCCAGTTTTCATCTGCGTAATTTTCAAACTTAGTTGTTTGGTCGTCCCCTTTTTTGTTATAAATTATTGCTGTTGTAATTACAGCTGCTTCTAAAGCAATAAATGCAGCGGCTCTCCAATATTCACCTGTGTAAATTTCGCCCGCGCCCGGCACCAAAAGAGAAAGCGCACCGGCAAGGAAAACAGATTTTTTGCCGCTTTGAACAGGCATAATATTTATTTTTACTGCAGGTTTATATTGCTCAAATGCTGTTCGCGAATCCGAGGTTAAGTTCCCATAAAACATTTCAGTTTGGGCTGACGATATTCCTGCCGCAATAAAAAACATCATAACCACTAATTTAATTTTTGCGCGCATATTAATCCTTCATAAGAATTATTAAAAATCGAAACCGAATAATATACCACCGTAAAAGCGCCACTCCTTTCCGTACTCTACTGTTTCACCCCTAACCTCGCGCTTAACTTTATCAAATCCATAAGATGCATTTACAAATACGCTGGTCGGGAAAAGATAAAACGAATTCATCTGTGCGCGAAGTTCAACACCGGCACCTTTCTTAAAGTTTTTTGCCGAAGGAATATCGCCCGTCCAGGCATTGCCAACATCGCCATAAACAGAAAAGAAAATTTTATCGAGATAAAGATGCTCAAGCTTTGCATCGATATTTCTAAACAGAGGCATTCTATAAGTTAAATTAAACCAACCAACTTCATTACCGCTAATTGCATAAAAGGGATAAGATTTCATGCCGATTAAACCGCCAAGGTAAAAATCAAAAAAGTCAGGCTGCTCGGGTCCAAATATTGTTCCGGCACGCAACTGCGCTGTTAATGTATGACTTGCCCAAAGAGGCACATGAACTTTTGAGTTGAGTTCGAGCCGGTGAAAATTAAAATTACCGTATTTTGGTTTCAGTAAACCATCTTCAACAACATATTCGCCGTCTTTATTAAACTCATTCAACTCATAATTATATGTTAAATCCAAAGTGCCGCCCTTCGGATTTATGTCAGCATCACGATACGGCAGTAACAAATCGAACGTATAC
>JAIOIM010000162.1 GCA_019912505.1 Ignavibacteriaceae bacterium | reverse complement strand
CCTAACCCCTCTCCTTATAAAGGCGAGGGGAATAGCAGTCCCTCTCCTTTCCAAGGAGAGGGAAATAACGGTCTCTCTTTTTAGCAAGGCGAGGGGAATGGCAGTCCCTCTCCTTAGCAAGGCAAGAAACAGGGTGAGGTTTTTTGCTTTTCGGAAATTATTTTATCAGCACAATTTTTTGTGTTTTTGTAAATGAGTTTGTTATAATACTCACAAAATAAATTCCGCTGGCAAGTCCGGCGTCTGCCGTAAAATTTAACTCATGTAACCCCGCTGTTTTTAATTCATCGGTTAGTACGTTTATTTGTCTCCCCATTACATCATAAATAGATATTTTTACTTCCTCTGCTGCCGGCAGATTATATCGTATTGTTAAGTTCGGGTTAAATGGGTTGGGGTAAACACCGGTTTGAATATTTTCATCAGTTTTAATTTCACTATCTTCTTTTACTCCAATTGGTTTATCGAGATATAAGCCATCTATACTCATATCATTAACATAAATTACCGTATCAGTATTCCACCATTGAACAAAATGTTTAAGTCTATAATCATCGCACATTACATAGTAATGAATTTCATCCGCATTTAAACTATACCTCATTATTCCACTTCCGTGGTTTATCACCAAATCAGTTATTACAGCAAGATTTTCACCCTCATCATCCCACTTGAGATATGTAAATACATTTCCAGTACATACCCCCGATGGATTTTCAGCTAAATCAAAGATGACTCTTGTTGAATCACCATTTCTATAGTAAATATAGATTTTATTATGGGGATAATCATTACCATAACTATATGCGAGTATATTTTGCTGTCGATTATACGAATAGCCCAAAATGTATTTGTTTTCGATTTTTACTAAAGTATCTATTCTGCCTGAATAGAGATAACATTCCAGTATCTCAGTGTCGTGGCTTTTAAATATAAGAGTTGAATCACTGCTCCATTCTATCCGTGCATAATCGAGAGTTTGGGCAGGACATATATAAAAAGTACTGTCTGAAAATCTGAATGCTTTAAGCCAATAATATGAATCAGGATCATGGAATAAAATTAGTGAGTCGTTGGGAGAAAAGATGAAAGAGGCATACTCTAATCCGCGGCAAATAGATTTTTGTAACTTCTTTTTATTGTCTAGATTAAATATGATATAAGAGGTATCCTTATCAAGATTGTATAACCTTGCAATGTATTGAGTTTCAAATAAAACATTCTTATGAGTTTTATTTGCAAAAGAGGGGAAGGAATAGCCAAAATCTACAGTATCAATTTGGGAAGTATAAAGATTTTTCTTAATCACCCCCGACGAGAATTCCCAGTAATAAATATCTTTACCGACTTTATCAATAACAAAACCTTCTGCGGGATTATTGTTTATGTGGAACACCTGTGAGAAAGATGTATCTGAAATTAAAACTAACGAGAAAAGTAACACCAGCGATAAGCTTTTCATTGCAACCTCCTGTTTGTAGTCCTAACCCAGATGAGCATTTTATTAGACTGTTTAGGACTTATTTTTCCTTTCATAAAACCCGTGATGAAATTTAGATGAAAATATAATTTGTCCGGTTATAATGTAAGCCGTGTTCGGGAGTTTGTCAAGAACAAACAGCCTCTTTGCGGGAGAAGCTTTTCTAGCAAAACCGCAAAATTAATTTATCCCCTCAGAAAATTTATAACCTAAAACCATACAACCATACACCCATTCATCCATCCTATTTATATTTTCAACTTTCAACTTTTTCCTTTTCCCTTGATAGGAATTTTGCCAGCAAAACATTCCCGCAATAAGCTATTTACGTTAATCATTTCTAAATTGCATTTCAAAACCTCAATGTTTAATTTTGAACCTCATTTATTCCGACGGAGAAACATCTTAATGTTAAAGGTTATAAAGAAATTATTCGGCGACAAGCATGCTAAACAGCTAAAAGAGCTTTGGCCTGTTGTTGACGAAATTAATGAAGAATATAAAAAGTTAGTAAATTTAAGCGATGATGAACTAAAAGTAAAAACAGCAGAATTTAAAGAAAAGATTTTAGAACACACTGCCGAAACACGGAATAAAATAGAAGAGTTAAAAGAAAAACTTCAATCGAATGAAGAAATAGATTTTCATCCTATTTACGAAGAACTTGACGAACTTAAAATACAGCTAAACGATGAATACGAGGAAATTCTCGATTCACTGCTTCCCGAAGCTTTTGCGGTTGTAAAATCTACATGCGAAAGATTACGGGGTAAAAGCTGGAACGCCGCCGGGTACAAAATAACCTGGGATATGGTTCCCTACGATGTGCAGCTCATCGGCGGTGTGGTTTTGCACCAGGGCAAAATTGCTGAAATGGCTACAGGTGAAGGTAAAACCCTCGTTGCTACACTCCCTCTTTATTTAAATGCTTTAACCGGACGCGGTGCCCATCTTATAACTGTAAACGATTATCTTGCTTTGCGCGATAGCGAGTGGATGGGTGAGATTTTTAAATTTCACGGTTTAACAGTCGGTGTTATTATCAACACTATGGACCCGCCGAAACGTAAAGAAATGTACAACTGCGATATTACTTACGGTACAAATAACGAATTTGGTTTTGATTACCTCCGCGACAATATGACCGTAGATGCCGCAAACATGGTGCAGCGCGGTCATAACTACTCTATTGTTGATGAAGTTGACTCCGTACTTGTTGATGAGGCAAGAACGCCGCTTATTATTTCGGGTCCCGTAGAAGTTGACGACCAAAAGTTTACGGAGATGAAACCGAAAGTTGAAAAACTTGTCCGGCTTCAATCAGCCTTTGTTGCTTCGCTTGTAAAAGAAGCCGAGGAAATATTAACATCAAATGATGACAGCCAGCGACATCAAGCCGGTGTTCAGTTGCTGCGCGCTTATAGAGGTCTGCCTAAAAATAACAGACTTACTAAATTATTAAGCGAGCCCACATACAAAAAACTTCAGCAGGAAACCGAACTTGAGTTCCTCCGCGAAAAAGCAAAGAACATGTACATAATAGATGATGAGCTGTTTTTTGTTATAGATGAAAAAAATAACACATTAGATTTAACCGAAAAGGGGAGAGTTGAACTTGCAAAGGGAAGCGGAAACGAAGCAGATTATTTTATTCTGCCCGATCTCGGAATGGAAGTAAGTAAATTTGAAAACGATTCCACGATGAGCGATGAGATAAAGGTAAAGAAAAAAGACGTACTCTATAAAAAGTATAGCGAGGCAAGCGATCGTATTCACACAATTCATCAATTGTTAAAAGCTTACGCTCTTTTTGAAAAAGATGATGAATATGTAATAACCGAAGAGGGTAAAATTGCAATTGTTGATGAGTTCACGGGTCGTGTACTCCCGGGCAGAAGATACTCTGACGGTTTGCATCAGGCAATAGAAGCAAAAGAAAATGTTAAGGTAGAGCGTGATACTCAAACTCTTGCAACCATTACTTTGCAAAACTACTTTAGAATGTACAACAAACTTGCCGGTATGACGGGTACCGCTGAAACAGAAGAAAACGAGTTTTTCGAAATTTATAAACTCGATGTGGTGGTTATTCCTACAAACCAACCTATCACCCGCGATGACCAGGATGACGCCGTGTTTAAAACAAAGCGTGAAAAATATAACGCCGTCATCGAAAAAATTGAAGAGCTTCGGGCTGAAGGAAGACCGGTTCTGGTAGGTACAACATCGGTGGAAGTTTCGGAAACAATTTCCCGTATGTTAAAAAGAAAAGGCGTTCCGCATAATGTACTAAACGCAAAGCAGCATCAGCGCGAGGCGGAAGTTATTCAGCATGCCGGCGAAATAAGCGCGGTAACAATCGCTACCAACATGGCGGGGCGCGGCACCGATATTAAACTTGGTGCCGGCGTTGTAGATAGAGGCGGTTTATTTATTCTTGGGACTGAAAGACATGAGTCGAGACGCATCGACAGGCAGTTGCGAGGTCGTGCCGGTCGTCAGGGCGATCCCGGTACAACAAAGTTTTTCCTTTCTCTTGAAGACGATTTGATGCGCCTTTTCGGCAGTGACAGAATTTCGAATGTAATGGGGCGACTCGGCATTCAGGAAGGTGAAGTAATTCAGCACCCGATGATTACAAAATCGGTGGAACGCGCCCAGAAAAAAGTTGAAGAAAATAACTTTGCCATTCGTAAACGCTTGCTTGAGTATGACGATACAATGAACCAGCAGCGGGAAGTAATTTACTCAAGAAGAAAAAGAGCATTGCAGGGCGACCGCTTAAAAGGGGAAGTGTTTGATATGCTTGATGAGTTTCTTGACGAATTAGTTGAAAAATATTTTGATGAAGTGCAGGCAGACGCAATGCGAGAAGAATTACTGCATAATCTTCTTGTAGAAATAAAGCTCGATGCTTCGGAATTTGAAACTCTTGGGAATGACGGCATAAAGGAAAGAATGCTTCAAGCGGCAAGAGAATTCTATAAGAAAAAAGAAGAAATGCTTGGTCCCGAATTAATGGCGCGCCTCGAAAGATACGCCGTATTAAGCATTATCGATCATAAATGGAAAGAACATCTCCGCGAGATGGACGATTTAAAGGAAGGTATCGGTTTAAGAGCTTACGGTCAAAAAGATCCTCTTATTGAGTATAAGGGTGAAGCATTTAAATTGTTTGTTACTTTGCTTGACGAACTCCGGCGTGAAGTTGTTTCATTCTGTTTTAAGTTTTTCCCAAGCGCACCCGACGAGGTTCAGCAGAGAAGAAGGCAGCCATCTGCAAGAATGATGGAAAGCAAACAAAGCACGACAAATATCGGACTTTCAACAAACCGCGGAACCTCGGAGCAGCAGGTTGGCAAACTACAACCCATTGTTGCCGAAGCAAAAACCGGTCGTAACGAATCGTGCCCATGCGGCAGCGGCAAAAAGTATAAACACTGTCATGGTAAATAGCAGGTTTTTATGAAAAAAATTGAAGCCATAATTCGTCCCTTTAAACTTGATGAAGTTAAAGAAGCTCTAATTGAAGAGGGGATACGGGGATTAACAATTACAGAAGTTAGAGGGTATGGCAGGCAGAAGGGGCATACCGAAACTTACCGGGGCAGCGAGTACCGAATTGAGTTTGTGCCGAAAATAAAAATTGAGATTGTAGTAAACGACGATAAAGTTGATGCAGCAGTAGATGCGGTTTTACGATCTGCAAAGACAGGGCAGGTAGGCGACGGGAAAATCTTCATCTCCGATGTTCAGGAAGTTATAAGAATACGCACCGAAGAATCGGGGAGCGAAGCACTGTAAAATATTTTACCTTTACACTTTAGGTTATCTTTAATAGCTTCGACCATGATAAAAATACACTCACTTTTTAAGAAGATATTATTATCTTTTATCCCCGCAATATTATTCTTCGGCTGCGGAGTTTGGGGAAATTTTACAACTTATTTTAATCTTTATTACAACGCTGCTGATTTATTTGAGCAGGCGGAAACGGCAATAAAAGAGCAAAAAGTTGATTTGTTTTCCACACAGGAACTTGTTCTGCCGGGCAGTGCAAACCAGCAGCTTGTAAAAGTTATAGAAAAAGCTTCCAAAATTTTACAGTACCACAACCAAACTGCATTTGTTGATGATGCTTTGCTGATGCTTGGCAAATCATTTTTTTACCAGCGTAATTATCAAAAGGCTTTAAGAAAATTTAACGAATTAGTTGCAACGCGTCCGGAAAGCGGACTTGTGCTTGAGGCGGAACTATGGAGCGGCAGAGCGGAAATGAAACTTAAAGATTATGAAATAGCACTGCAAACATTGGCTAAAGTAAGAAAAAAAGGAATTGACGAAGGCGAAGATGAGATTGTAAACCAGACATTTGTTGAGCAGATAAAATACTACATTACTATTGAGGAGTTAAAAAAAGCAATTGTAACTTCCAACGAACTGCTAAATGTTTCTGACGATAAAGAATTAAACGCGATTGTTGCTTTTCAACTCGGAAAACTTTATACGGAAACTGACGATGTTGAAAATGCAATTGTTGCTCTCGAAAAAGTATTTGAATACTCCCCTACTTACGAAACAGAATTAAACGCATCAATAGAACTTGGAAAAGCGCTTAGAGAAGCTAAAAAATTAGAACGCGCACTCCGTGTGTTTGATGACCTTCGCTCCGAAGACAAATACAAAGAATCATACGATATATTGGACGTGGAGCTTGGTTTAACATATAAAGATCTCGGTGAATTAGATGAAGCCGTAAGCAACCTTCAATTTGCCGATACCGCTTATGCAAACAGCCTCAACTCGGGCATAGCAAAATATGAACTCGGTTTAATCTTTGAAAAAAATTATAAAAATTTCGACAGTGCATTTTATTATTACTCGCGCGCTTCAAAAGCGCCTGCCCCCAGTGAGTA
>JAIOIM010000161.1 GCA_019912505.1 Ignavibacteriaceae bacterium | reverse complement strand
AACTGAGCTTGAAATAATGGCATCATATTCTCAACGGATTTTAATTCGACTATTATCAAATCTTCAACTAATAAATCTAATCTTAAATCAGAGTCAATCTTTTTCCCTTTATAAATTACTCCCACCGAAATTTGAGATTGTACTTTCACATTATTTAATTCAAGTTCATATTTCAAACATCTCTCATATATACTTTCAAGAAGCCCGGGGCCTAATTGTTTATGAACTTCAATAGCGCACCCAACAATTTTGTATGCCAAATCATTTACAAATTTCTGTGTTATAATTTCACTCATCTTAGTTTCCTAAGTGTTCTCAGTGCCCTTAGTGGTTGCATAATTCTTTATTTATCTCTTCTAACAATTTTTCATAATCTGATCCGAACAACTTATAAAATTTTCCCAATCCACCCTCACCATCAAACGGAGTGCGGTCAAAGTCTTCAACTTCAATTCTTACAGAAGAGACAATATGGTCTTTAATCATTCTAAGCCATTCCATTTGTTCATCAGTAAACTGCACCGGTCCTGCATTACGTTTAAATACCCATTCCTTAAATCTTCGGTTTACAACTTCGCTGTATGGTTCAAGCGTTTCATCAAGCTTAAGTTCAAATCTTATAAGAGAAATAATATCAGTTAACATTCTCTGCGGAGATTTAGATTTTACAAGATTTGGTTTAACTCTCTGGTAAGCATTCCAAACTTGCTCAAGCGTTAAATAGTAAGGAGGATTTGTAAGAGCATCACTCAGTTCTCTTATCATTTTATAAGTAAGTTCTTTTCGTCGTTCTGGCTGCGAGTAGAGAATTCTTAACGCAGTTATCTCATCTTTATTATCATCAATAAACTTCCGGAAATTATTAATTATTTCATCGGCATTTTCTTTCGCAGTTGTATCAAACTCGCTTCGTAGTATTCTATCGGGATTTGTATCATCAATTATCTGGTAAATTTTCTGTCGTACAGTTTCTATAAATTCTCTAAGCTTAGGATTATCAAAAGGTCTAATAGCCGATTGAATAATTGGCTGCATGGTTGTTTGAATTTGCTCTTCAGTTAGTTCAGCGTCATCCGGCAGTTTGAAAATCTGTCTTGCGTTTTTGTCAATCTCATCGGGATCGTAAGCATTCGCGAGATTCAGAGCAACTTCCGTAATGTTTTTCCCTTCAGCAAGTTGTTCAAACTTTTCTCTGTCCGTTTCTGAAATCTGCTTATCAATTTTTGTAAGTCGTGCCGCAAGTGAAGATAGCGTCTCTTCGTCCGGTTGAAGAATAACCATCTTCATTAAATCTTTTAACGGCACAGTTGGTTTTTTATCAACAACGGGATAATCAACCTTAATGGATTTGAAAACTCCGACTGCATCAATAATATAAAATCTTTCCTTGTTAAGCTTTGCGCTCGGAGTAACCTTAATAAGCTCATCCTTACTGAACGATCTTGTCCCTCTCCCAATCATCTGCTGAAAATAATTACGTGAACGAACATCACGCATAAAGATAAGAACTTCAATCGGTTTAACATCCGTACCTGTTGCAATCATATCAACAGTAACGGCTATACGGGGATTATAACTTGTACGGAACCGCTGAAGGATAGATTCGGGATCTTCATCCACCGCTTTGTAAGTTATCTTTTTACAGAACTCATTATCTTCTCCAAACTCTTCACGCACAATGTGAACAATATCTTCTGCGTGGCTGTCTGTCTTTGTAAAGATTAATGTTTTAGGAATTTCCGGCTTGTCATCTCCTTGTGAATGTTCCTCGTTTCGTTCAGGATAAAATTCTTCCTGCATTACTCGTTTACATTCTCGAATAATATTTCTTATCTGGCTGGGATTTACAATATCTCTGTCAAGCTGGCTTGGCGCATATTCAACTTCATCATCAAGCTGCTTCCATTCTTTCTTGCGGGTGGTTTTATTTCTAAGATCAACATACTGCTTTGCTTTAATCTTTGCGCCCTGCTGAGTTACCTCAGTTTCAATTGTGTAAACATCATAACCGACATTTACTTTATCAGTAATGGATTGCTTAAGAGTGTATTCACTAACAATATTTTCGTGGAAGAATGCAAAAGTACGTTTATCCGGCGTTGCGGTAAGTCCAATCATGAAAGCATCAAAGTAATCGAGTACCTGTTTCCACAAATTATAAATGGAACGATGGCACTCATCAATAATTATAAAATCAAATGTTTCAATGGGAATGTTCGGAGTGTAAGCAACATCAACAGGTTTATCAATTGATTTTGATTCATAAGGCGAATCATCTTCGAGAGATTCATCTAACTCTTTACCTTTAAGGATTGAATACATTCTTTGTATTGTACTTATACAAACCTGTGCGGATGGATCGATGAAACTTGAGCGAAGTCTTTGAACCGTATAAAGTTCTGTGAAAAGTCTTTTATCATCATTTGGTTTGTATGCCTGAAATTCCTGCTCTATTTGTTTGCCAAGATTTCTGGTGTCAACTAAAAATAAAATGCGTTTAGCTTTTGCAAATTTCAGTAGACGATAAACAGAAGTTACAGCACAATAACTCTTTCCTGCTCCTGTTGCCATTTGCACAAGTGCGCGAGGTTTATTCAGACTAAAAGATTCTTCAAGATTTATAATTGCATTAAGCTGGCAGACACGTAGTCCGGTTGAATTAAGTGTTGGAAACTTTTTTAATCTTGCACGAAGAGTTTCATCCTGCTTTAACCATTCATAAAGAGTTTCGGGTTTATGAAAATTAAATATTTCTCTTTGTCGTGGTGATGGATCGCGTGCGTCTGTAAAATACGTTTCCATTCCCGTGGATTCATATTGAAAAGGAAGTACTTCATCTTTGCTGATGAACTTTAAGTTATCTGTAGAGTAGCGTGTGGTTTGATCATGCACTTGACTTAAGGTGTGTCCTTCTTTTTTTGCTTCAATAACCCCAACCGGTTTACGTTCTAAAAATAAAATATAATCGGCAGATCCTGACTCGGTAGGATATTCACGAACAGCAACGCCAAATCCGGCAGAGGGATTAAGGGATTTATAATCATGTATAACCCAGCCAGCCTGTGTTAGCTGATTATCGATGTTTTGTCGAGCTTGTTGTTCCGGAGTTAACAATCAATTTTCTTTTGTTTTATAATTACGAAATTGCCACACCAACTCACCACCCCCAAGAAAGGAACTGAAGTATGAAGGGAGTTTAATTTTTGAATCGAAGTCCTAATC
>JAIOIM010000019.1 GCA_019912505.1 Ignavibacteriaceae bacterium | reverse complement strand
GTGTATGAACCGGAAATCGTGTTGAGATATCCGCTTGAATATTCTGACCAGTCTCTATTTTTTCTTCCAAACAAATAACCTGAGTAAATAGGGGTAGAGTGCTCTTCAACAACAAAAGGCACATTGTTTATATCGCTGTTTACAAATGCAGCTTTGTACGTAATTTTTGAGTTGGGAATTAAGCCATCAAGTAAATTCATGTAAGTCCGGTTGCTATTGGAGAGATCAAATTCATCGCCGAAAAAATTTCTACCGCTTTTAGCAAGACTTATCAGTTCGTCTTCATGCGCCTTAAAAGCTCGCGTGGATTGTGCAATTAAATCGGGTTGAGATTGAACGCTGCTTTTTTCAGCCATTCTTTTTCCCTGGCTCCCGCCGGCAGTAATCCAGTAATAGTTTTTTAAAGAGTACTTGTGCGAGGCTCTTGTTATTTGTGCCGAACCGGGCGTCGTGTACCAAAACTCGGTACCTCTGCCATAAAATAAAATATAATCACCTGCATCAAATTTACCATCGTCTTCACCGACAACTATAATTGCATTTTCAACTAAATCGGTCGGGGTAATAGCATTTTGTGCTTCGTCAAGCATTTTGCCGCCGTTGTTATATATTTTTATTGTTCGCGGGTCAACCGCAGCGGGGTCAATTCCGTAAGAAGATAGCATAGAATATGTTATTTTATAGATGCCCTCTTTGTCTGTTTCAAATTTATACCACGTTCCGCTTGAGAGCACACTGTTTACAACTGTAGTTTTATTCAGTCTGCCGGGTTCAATTTTGCGCCATTGTTTTGCAACATTATAATTTATAACAATACCATCGAGAAGATCATCCTTTAAAGGTTTTGCGTTTACTGTCTGCGCTGATGCATAGTTTATTTGAAAAACTATTTTTGTATAAATTTTTATTCTATTTTCTGCGGGGTTATAATATACGGGCTTTATTAAAAATGTTTGAACCGGAAGACTTCGAATCAACCCGTATTTATCAAACGTAACAAGCTCACCCTCTTCGGCAGCGTTGTAATAATCAGCTGAGGGTTCGTAGCTATACTCGCTAAAATTGCTTTCTGTTTTGTGAGGAGTTGCAACCGGAAGAAGTTTACCGGCAAGAAATTTATAGGAATAGTTTACAATCTTTATCGTATTTCCAAATTCGCCGGGAACTCCCAGCGGCAAAGCTCTTGCTTGCATATCTGGTAAGCCAGGCAAATTGTTTACAGCAGTGCCATACTTTAATGACGCTCTTCTGTAATCGCCCGTTTTAAATGTAACATTCCCAGTGTCAGAATATTCAGGCGTGTACTCAATTGTAATAGATTTACTATTTGATGAGATAACCTTTATAC
>JAIOIM010000160.1 GCA_019912505.1 Ignavibacteriaceae bacterium | reverse complement strand
ATGTATACCTGGAGGCATCAAACTTAATTTGATAATAGCCTGCTTCCATACTGCCTGAGTGAAGGTTTGTTACAAGTTCTCCAAGAGTATTGTAAATAGAAATATTCACATCGGCTTTTACCGGCAGCGAAAATTCTACTGTAGTAGACGGATTAAACGGATTTGGATAATTTTGGTAAAGCGCAAAATTGTCCGGTGCTGTTATTTCAACCTCAACTTCGGGTGAATATTCAAATTTACCATCAAGATCAATTTGTTTCAGACGGTAAATGTATTTTCCGACTTTAATATTTTTATCAGTAAAAGTATACGAAACACGTTCTGTTGTGGTTCCTATTCCTTTTACAAAACCAGTTGTTTGAAATTGTTTATTGCTTTTATCTGCGCTTACAACTGCGCGCTCAACTTCATAACCACGGTTGTTGGTTTCAGTTGCCGAAGACCATCTTAATAAAGTTTCATTCTTTACCGGCTCGGCAGTAAATGAAGTTAATTCAACAGGCACTTGGTAGTTAACTGTCATTTTTACCGGAACAATTATTTCAGGGTAAGACGGATCATTACTGTTAATGATAAGATCCATCGAGTATTCGCCTTGAGGATAATCTTCAGAATTAAAAGTTAATTCAATATCAGCCGAGTTTCCGTTATAAAGTATTCCGCCGTTGTTATTGCTTGATAGCCATTCAGGGTCAGCCGCAAACTTAACAGCAAGGCTATTGTGTATATAACCGGAATTGTAAGCAACTTGCAATCCATCATTACCCGCGTTATTTTCAATACCAACCGTAGCGGAAGTTAGAGTAGCATTCATATTGTTGTAGTAAAACATTATTCTGCCATTGGCGTATAAAACAACCTGGAATGTTAATGAGCCTGTTGCCGAATATTTTTGCCAGTTTGTAAACTGAATAATAAATTTATCTCCTTCGGCTTTGTAGTGAACCGTTCCTTGAGTTCTGCCGTCAAGGTCATCCCAGAAAGCTGCAATAATATCGTTTGGCGCACTGCTTGTAGGAATTTGGACATTCGAAAACATATTTGCCGTTGGTGCCGCAAAAAGAACCGCACCATTCGAATTTACAAATACTTGATTTTTTATATTGCCATAATATTTAAAGTTAAACCCAAGCTGGAATGGACCTGCATAACCTTCATCTTTAGGGTCGAATGTTCCCGTTGGAGTCCAGGTAGTTGCTAAAGTTCCGGTTGTGGATATATCATTCCAAACGTAAGCAGTACCGTTCGGGTCATCGCTGTCAATCCATTTATAGCCGAATAAATCGGGACCGCCGCTGCCCTCGAGGCTCAAACCGCGCGGTTCTTTTAATGGATTTTCATCTTTAGATAGATTAACCGAATTGTTTCTTTCGTTTGTTATAGGTTTTAGTTTAACCGAAACCGAATTTGTAGGATAAAGATTGTTATCCAAACTCACGCTAAAATTAAGAGAGGAAGGATTTGCAGATATATTAGATACAGTTACTGTACCTACTGCCGTAACAGATGAATCAAGTGTCAAATGAAGGCTGTCAGGCGAAACATTTACTTGCGGTGCTGCAAGAGTTGTACCGGATGGATTATTAGAAATTAGCGACCAGTTATTCCAAAAATCTCTAGACCGAATAGCAAAATAATAAGCCGTATTAAAACTTAATTCCGTTACTACTACATTTTCTGCTGCGCCAGCCGTATCCGGTGCAACACCGCTTATTTGTGCGGCGCTGTAAAATGAAACCGAATCTGTAATAGGTAATGTTGAATAACGAATATCATAAGCTTTAACACCGCCGTATGAAGAGTCAGATGGGGCAGTCCAATTTAATGTTAATGAATTCGAAGCCGGATCAACAACTGATAAATCAGTAATGGTTGTTGGAGGAATTAAATCGGGTGTTCCGATTGTAGGATCCCAGCCATCAAGGGTTAATGTGCCTGTGTTATCTGGATCAAGCCAGTCTTTTAATCGAGTTGCCGGTGTAGAACCGCGATTCCAAGACATAGAGAATTTTCCATAATAATCTTGCGTAATGCTTGAGCATGAAGCCCATCCGCCGTGCAACTGTCCAACTATTCTATGGCTTGGATCGAACAAAGGTGAACCCGAAGATCCGCCTTCGGTTGTTCCATCGTTCCATGAAGCTACCTCCCAATGGGAATTTGCAAGGTAAGGGGAAGGAACATAATCAGTCGATGTAGCAGGTTCGTAATCAAAGGATATTTTTTTTATATCGCCTGCAGGATGATGAATACCTACTGAATTTGCAGAAGCAACATCAATTGCCGACCAGCCTGCGAAATGTACCATGTAAGAATCCGGCGGAGCAGTATTCAACAATAATAGTGCAAAATCAGAATCTGCGCTTTTTGCTTTTGTTGTTGTTCCTTGAACCGTATAGTTTAAGGGACCATCAACGTTAGTACAGCCGGGGCTCTGATAGTTAAACATAATTATCCAGTTAGTTGGACTGCTAGCACTTACGCAATGGTTTGCTGTTAGGAAGTATGGGGTTAAATCTCCTCTAACATTATTAACCATAGCACCTGAACAGAGACGTGAGTTGCTTGATGTAAGAATCATAGCCGCGGCTCTTTTTTCATTCTGCCAGGGGTCTCCTTCGGGACAGTTAACATTGTTGTTACAACTTCCCGATGAACCGAAACCATCTGTTTCTTCAAGTCGTTTAAAAACATCTTTGTAACCATGTACAACTGTTGAGATGCTTATTATCCCAAGTGCTTCGGGGTTTGCCGGTTCGTAATATTCAAGTATTACTGATTCCCCGCGTACAAGACCGGTGGCGAATTGTCCGTTCTCATTATTATTACGAGCTGTAAAGGCACCGATTACTTCGCTATGATTTTCGTTGTAGATATAAAATTTCGCTCCTTGAGGAAGCCAAAAATCATTATAGATTAAATTAATGGTTGTTGCCCCTTGAGAAATAATATTTAAGCGCCACAGTTTAGCGCCTCCGGGTAAATCCATCCACGTTCCAGAATTTTCGAGATTGTAGTTTACATCCATTGGAAACCCGAAACGAAATGGCAGCGCCTTGGATTGCTCTAATTCATCTTCTGCCAATAATGCTGCAACATTTACAGCCGGCATAGAAATTTTTTCGGCTTGCTGAATACTGCCGTGAGTAAAAGTATAAGGGGTTCCACCGTCACTTATTTGAGAAAAAATAGGGGAGGAGTAAAATAAAATTATAACACCGGCAATAAGCGTAGTAAAAAAATTTCTTTGCCGCAAAAAAGAGTAAAACAATCGGCTCATAATTGTTCCTTTATTAGTTTTTGGAAATAATGTTTCAGGGTAGTGGAAAAATAAGCAAAAAAAAGAAATAAAAACTATGTTCGCTAAAATTAAATACCCTTTGTATCCCCCTTTATCATCTGCCAGACGGTTAATAATATAATTTGTACGTCTAACCAGAATGTCCAATTTTCAATATACCATAAATCATATTCAATCCGCTTTATAGTTCTTCTAATGTTTTCATCCTCGTCCTCAACATCCCCACGCAAACCGTTTATTTGCGCCCAGCCGGTAATGCCCGGTTTTACGCTGTGCCGCAGTTTTATTTCCTCAACTATTTTTCCATACTTTTCATCGTATGGCACTGCGTGCGGGCGCGGACCTACAACGGACATTTCACCCGTCAGCACGTTAAAAAACTGCGGAATCTCATCAAGATTTGATTTACGCAAAAACTTTCCAAATTTTGTAACCCTCGGATCGTTTTCCGAGGCGGGGATAAATTCTTTTGGGATGGTTTTGGCTTCTATCATTGTTCTAAGTTTGTAACACTTAAACTTTTCATTCTTCGCCCCTATTCTATCCTGCACAAAAAATACTTTGCCGCCGGAGCTTAATTTTGAAATTAACGCCAACAACGGGATGAGCCATGATAAAATACTGACAATAATTACTACCGAAAAAACAATGTCGAAACTTCTTTTTACAAACCGCCACTGCACTTCATCAAGCGGCTCGCTGCGTACGCTGATGATGGGAAAGTTGCCCATCATACTTATCTGAAATTTTTTTGAAACAAACTTAAAATAATCCGGGATGATGTGAGTTTTTATTGCATTACGATTGCAAACACGAATTATGTCATCTAATGCCGATGATGCGTATTGCGGAAGGGCAATTACTGCTTCTTCAACATCTCTCAGCTTAAATGTTTTTTCTAACTGTACAGTGCCGCCTATTATATCTTCCCCGTAACTTTCATCATCAATAAAACCAAGAAAATTATAACCAAAGTCTGGATTGTCTTTTATCATCTGTCTAAAGTTTTTACCAATTTCGCCGGCACCAATGATGATAAGATTTCTTACATTTTTACCTTTGCCGCGCAGAGATTTAAGGGTAAGTTTAAAAAACACAGTTCTTAAACTTACTGCAATAAGCAGCAACAAAGTATAATAAACAATAAAATTTCTTGTAAATAAATCTTCTTTTGCAATAAAGATAAACAACACGGCTGTAATAGTTTGCACAAAAACATTGCGTATTATATTTACAAGTTGAAAAGCAAAATAGCGTGCATTAAAATCATCATAAAATTTCCACACAGCAGGAAAAAAGTACCACACAATATTCAGCGCCATTAACAATATAAACATGTACGGACGCGATAACAGAACGTCAAGCGGTTGCGCCCAAACTGAAGAAATTATAAAAACTAAATTCAGCAGCAGCAAGTCGATAACAAGTCGTAATAAGTATAGTGACTTTTTATTTACTATCATCTATTAAAAACACAAAATTATTTGTTGTTATAAAATTCATCCATTTTGTTTTTAATGAATGAGGAAATCTTTAATTCAAAAAGTTTTCTGTCGAAACCGGAAGCATACTCGCTAATCATTTTAGGATCAAAAGATGTGTCGGTTTTTTCAAAGCGCTTCACCGCATCGATGATCGAATCGGTGGTTTGTTCGGAAAACAAAACACCGGTTTTATTGTCAATCACGCTTTCGCCTGTTCCCCCTCGTTTCCACGCAATAACTGGTGTGCCTGCAGCCATAGCCTCAACTACTATTATTCCGAAATCTTCCTCCGCTGCAAAAACAAATGCTTTTGCTTTTTGCATATATTCTACAAGCGTACTATCCGGCTGATAACCGAGTATTTCAATATTCTTCCCCGCTTTTTGTTTTATTTTCTCCATCTCAGGCCCATGCCCGATAACCACAAGTTTTTTGTCGGGCATAGCAGTAAAAGCCTCAACAATTAAATCGATACGTTTATATGGAACCATGCGGGAAGCGGTTAAATAAAAATTATCCTTGTTTTCGTAAAGTGGAAATTTGTCAACATCAACCGGCGGATAAATAACTTCTGCATCTCGGTTGTATGTTTTTTTTATGCGCCGGGCTATATGATTTGAGTTTGCAATAAAATAATCGGGACGGTTAGCCGTGGAGATGTCCCACATTCTTATATAATGGAGAGTCGATTTTGCAATCAATCCTTTGAAGCCTTTTGTTAAACCGGCTTCTGTTATGTAACGGTTATACAAATCCCAAGCATAGCGCATTGGTGTATGGCAGTAGCAAATATGTAGTTGATTTGAATTTGTTAATACACCTTTTGCAACAGCGTGCGAGCTGGTAATAACTAAATCGTATTCTGATAAATCAAATTGCTCAATAGCCATCGGGAATAAGGGTAAGTAATTGCGGTGTTTCTTTTTTGCAAAAGGTAATTTTTGGATAAAAGATGTGTGAACGAGTTTACCTTTTAATATTATCCCACGCTCCTCATCGTTTAAATAATCTACGAGGGAAAATATATCCGCGCCGGGATAAATATTATTAAATGATTCTACACATTTTTCGGAACCGGCGTAATTTACAAGCCATTCCTGTACTATTGCTGTTTTCAGAAGGTTTCTTTCTAATTACTTATTTTTTCAAATAAACTTTTGTACTGATCTAAAAAAATATCCATGCCGAATTTATTTTCTGCGGTTTTACGGGCGTTGTTTTTAACCGCAGTCATCTCATC
>JAIOIM010000159.1 GCA_019912505.1 Ignavibacteriaceae bacterium | reverse complement strand
ACACAAAACTGTTTTTTGAATAAATTGGATTTCCAAAGTCGTCAATTGCTAAAATAATCGTTATAATAATACATTCATAAACTTTACGGAGGATTGATGAAAAAATTAATTTACATTCTTTCACTTAGTATAGCACTATTCTTTTGTGCTGATGCTTATGCTCAAATGGCATACAAATTAGGCTCAGGTACCAGCGGTTCATCTTTTTTGTTCGGCTCAACATCGGCAAAGAGAACACAGCTAATTTATCTGCCCGGTGATTTTAACGGCTCACTATCGGGTGCCGTTAATAAATTGTATTTTATGTACAATTCAACAACTTCGCCTGAATATACAAATTTAGTGATTAGCCTCGGGCAAACTGATACAACGGCATTTAATGGAACAACTTTTTTCACTGGGTTAAACGAGGTTTTAAATGCTGTAACTTATACCATACCCTCCGGCGTTGCAGGCGAATGGTTCTCGATTGCCCTAACATCAAATTTTACATTTGACGCAACAAAAACTTTAATTGTTGAAGTAAAATGGGATGCCAATACTCAGACCGGATTTTCTACCCGTTATGGTTCATCAACCACCGGTAAAAAATTATGCGCTAACGACCCTGCGGCTCTAACCGGCTCTACTTATACAACATGGCAAAATTTTGGTTACGACATACAAGTCTCGAATAATATGACGGCTAACGCAGTAGTTTCTCCTGCAGGTTTGGTTAACACTCCTTCGGTTGAAGTAAAAGCTGCATTCCAGAATACCGGTTTAAATGCAATGTCTGGAATGTATTATGTCCAAATTTATAGTCCCGCTAAGAGTATGCTGTATGCCGATAGCGCTGCATTTACAAATGTGCCTGCTGGACAGATAGACACGGTTCTCTTTGCAAATTTCGCCGGTTTTGTTGGAAACGGAGCATATACTGTTAAAGCTGTCGTTACCGGCGGCGGCGATCAAGCTACTGTGGATGACACTACAACTGCAACATTTAATCGCTTTATGCCCACTTATCCGATGATTGTCAGTTGGACGAGTCAATCTGCAAACGGAATATCTAACAAAGACAGTGCTCTTGCTGCACTCAATGCGCTTGGGGTTATGTATGATGAGTATGACAGAAACATATTAAATATATCCAGCTTTACCGATTGGCGTACTCTGCTTTGGTTAGAAGATGCAAGTATACTTGCTGATGAATTATTAGCAGTAAAAAACTTCCTCGCTGCAGGTTCCGCACAATATCAAAATTCACTCATTTTGTTTGGTGATGATGTTGGTTATTATCATGATATAGGTCGAAGCCTTGCAGATTCTGTATTTTTCCAGGGTTACTTACATGCAAAGTATTTTGCTGATGATCCGCAGGCAGCAGATCAAACAAGAATTTGCGGAGTGACTTTTAATGTAGGTTTGTGCGATTCACTAAACTCATTATATCCTGATGCTGTTGGTGTAGTAAATGGCGGGCTTCCGGCTTATCGTTTTGCAGACCTTGCCGCAAACAGCGATACAGTTTGCGGAGTTGTATTTGACGGCGATACATACAACACAGCTTATTTCCCTTTTGAAATTCGCGAACTAGTTCAGTCTGTTTCAAAAGCTGCTGCCAATCAGGTTGTAAATGGCGTTATAAACTGGACAATTAATGTCGGCGGCTCTATTCCCGTTGAACTAACCTCATTAACAGCAAATGTTAACGGTTCAAACGTAACAATAAATTGGAAGACTGCAACCGAAACCAACAACAAAGGTTTTGCAGTTGAGAGAAAAACAAAAAGCGGCACATTTGACGAAATAGGTTTTGTTACCGGTTATGGCACTACAACCGAAAGAAAATCATACACATTTACCGATACAAAACTTGATGTCGGCAGTTATACCTACCGCTTAAAACAAATTGATTTCGACGGTACGTTTAAATATACCGATGAAGTTACAGCCGATGTTACTGCTCCAAAAATATATTCACTTGAGCAGAATTATCCGAACCCATTTAACCCTGCTACAAAAATTAAATATGCAGTACCGTTTGATGGCTTTGTTAATTTAACTATTTATAATGCTCTCGGTGAAAAAGTAACAACTCTCGTTCAGCAGATAATAAAAGCCGGAAACTATGAAGTAGATTTTAATGCTTCAAGTTTTGCTAGCGGAATTTATTTCTACAGAATGGAAGCCGGAAACTTTGTTTCGGTTAAAAAGATGATGCTCATCAAATAAAAATATATTCCTTCAGATGGCGCATGGCAAACCGTGCGCCGTTATTATTTAATTGTTAATTCTATCCTTAAATGCACGTGCCGAAATGCGTGTGACGAAATGCATGTGTCGAAATGAGTGTGTCGAAATGAACGTGTCGAAATGCACGTGCCGGTAAACCGGCACGCTGCACAAAAAAAGCCCGGTAAACCGGGCTATAATATCACATCACAGATTTTTTATTTTTTAATAATGTCATTTGGCAGCTGAGCTTGCGTTGCACTAAGCTTGCACCGCATCGAGCTTGTCGAGATGTCGAAGTGTCGAACCCCTGTTCAACTGTGTTTTAGCTGCTCAATAATAATATGCTTTTATGTGACTATTAAATTATTTGTGAATGTGGTTCAAACTCCATCGGAGTTTAATATTTGTAGAAACAACCAACACCAAAATCAACCCGGAACTTCGTAGAAGTTCAATAAAAATTTTATGCAATAAATGATAACACCATAATTCGTATATAATAAAACAATTTTATGAATGTTTTTATTATTTAGTAAAAAACAAAAAACATCATTACCGTCATCTTCAGATGACGGATTGATTTGATGCTCGCTATTATTGGGCTTTAGCCACATGCGCTAAAAATATATGCGGCTAAAGCCAATATTGTTTTTGTTATTATTTCCCGTTCGCTGAAGCGAATGGCACTGATTTTAGCTGTAATTGGTTCTCCCCTGCATTTCACCCGTTTACTTCACTTGCCCGAGAGAAGACGAAACACCGTAGAAAATTCCAACTTACCAACAATTGTACATTATACATTTTACATTGTACATTAATTCCCCGTACCTTTGCAACAACAGTTTATGAGAGTACTTATGGTACAAATAAATAAAAAAAATTGTCATTTAAGGAGTAACAGCAGTGAAAAAATTTAATTTACGCGCTGCTGTTTCGGGTTACTTTTCTACGTTACAATTCTTAATTTTTTCTTTTACCGAGAAGGGTTCTATGGTTATGCCAATACGCAAAGTTATTTATCTATTTATATTTTTTACCGGACTTCTATTTCTCTCTTGCAACCCCTCCGAGCCGGAGAACAAACCAACCGGTGTTGAGTTTACCGCCGAAGACGCATCTTGTACAGAAGCTTGGCTAACGCTAAAAGCAGCCAACATTGCGGGCGTTGAGGTTTACCGCGGCGACTCGCTTATCTTTAACTTTCCCGGGCAGAGTATAGACACTACTCTTTACGATGACGGGCTGCTGCCTAACCAAACCTATAATTACAATTTAACAATTAAGCAGTTAAACAATAAAACAATAACACGCAGCGTAGCAGTGCAGACGATGGATACAACAAGCCACAACTTTACCTGGCAGACATTTACATTTGGGCAGCACAGCAGCAGCGCCCTTTATGATGTTGCAATAATAGATGAAAATAACATATGGGCAGTGGGTGAGATTTATATGAAAGACTCTCTTGGTAACCCGGACCCACATGCATATAATGCGGTTCATTGGGATGGACGAGAATGGGAATTACTTAGGTTACAATTTTTTACTTTTTGTGGTCAAAGTCATACCGGTTCTTATCCCGCAAAAGGAATATATGCTTTTGATAACGATAACATAATTGTAAGCTCGAATTCACAGCTAACATATATTCGAAATAAGAAACAAATAAAGACTGAATGTTTACCGGTTTCTGTCAACAAACTTTGGGGCAGCAGCAGTAGTGATTTATATGCGGTTGGCAACAACGGTAATATTGCCCATTACGATGGCAGCAACTGGACAAAGATAGAAAGCGGAACAACATTGCCAATAAATGATATATGGGGAGATTTTAGTAAAAACAGTAATACATGGGAGATATTAGCTGTTGCCGGTAATAAGTACTTCGATTATGGTCAAGAAGTGTTAAATATAAGAGAGACCGGCGTAAGCAAAATAAACAAAACGGGTTTGCCCTGGAGCTTAAGTTCCACCTGGTTCAAAGCTGACAGAGAATACTTTATTGCCGGAGACGGATTATTTTTTATAAATAAAATGAATTATGATTGGAAAAAAGAGGATCGTTTACTGCCTTTCTACAAAGATAGAATAAGGGGTGATTCTATTAACAATATATTTGTTAGCGGTTCTAATGGCTTTCTGGCACATTTTAATGGTTACACATGGTACAATTATCTCGACAATGGGATACCATATTTTCGGGGAAGATCATTATCAGTAGCGGTAAAAAATAATATTGTTGTTACTGTGGGATGGAAAGAAAGCTCAGCAATTATAATAACGGGAAAGAGATAAGAAAGGAGTAAAACATGTTTAGAGCACCGCCAAATAAAAATAACAAGCAGTGATGCTGTAACATCACTGCTGTATCTGCAAACTAAAAGGCACGTTTGAATAATTCACTGATCATTCTGCCTTAAGTTTGCTCAACTAAATATAAAGAAAAATAAAGATGAAAAATATATTTTTATCAATCTTAATTAGCTTAATTTTATTCCAGTTTTTGGTATACAGCCAATCAACTTATATAACAAATTATCCAACATATTCCTACGATCTAAATAAAAACCCTTACTTTCAAAAACTCAACAACCCCGGTATTTTATGCAGAAACCGATAACATCGACTTTAGCCAGAACCCGCTAAAAAAAGAAGGTGCAATTTATGATTTAACGTACGGAAGAAAAGGTGTGTTATTCAAAGACAGTTTAGAATTTGTTTATAATGTTGGTGATATTTTAGTAAATGACGATGTGGTAAAATTTATACCGGTAGAAGATACATTACCTTTTAATACTATATCGGACTTAAACAACGTGCTGAAAACAGATGCTTTTAATCTTGATGAAAATGCACAACTTTACTTTTCTAACTTTTATAGAGTCCATAATGCAAACTACGCCCCATCGGTTCTTTCGGCAGATGATTACGTAAAATTCTCTATTGAATTAATTAAAGCAATAGATGGTTCTGTTGTAGGCGAGTTTGATCCGGTTACATATTCGATAAATAATTTGTTCGAAAAAAACACAAAGGATTATCAGATAAATTGTGCCGGTGTAAGTGCGGGAGAATATTATTTAAAATTAAAAATCGAGTCCAACATGGGCATTTCATATGCTCTTGGAAACGAGTATAATGATTTTGAAAATCTTGCAAAGAAACATTACAATAACAGAGAACTTTTTGGGAATAGCTTAGTCACTACATACGATTTATCTCAAAACTTCCCCAACCCCTTCAACCCAACAACCACAATCCGTTACGCTATACCGCAAGACGGTGTGGTTACATTAAAAGTTTACGACGTACTCGGCAGAGAAGTAAAAACCCTCGTCAATGATTTTAAAGAAAAAGGGCGTTACGAAGTAACCTTTGACGCCAATAATCTGGCAAGCGGCTTGTATATTTACGAAATAACAAGCGGCAGTTTTAAGGCATCTAAAAAGATGACGCTGATAAAGTAATTATTTTTGATGAAAATTAATAGAGCCGCCTGTTAAAAGCAGGCGGCTATTTTTTTTATTCTCATTAGAAAATGGATGTATAAAAAATATGTAAAACAGATATTAATGTCTAAGAGATAAGCTTATTGGTTAAATTTTATTAATTTACAGGAAACCTCGGTATAAAAAATTGTTTTTAATTTCAATAACTTTTATTTTTTTAAAAATTTTATTACTTTGTAGGTGGAATGATTAACTATAAACACTATAGTACCTACAACCACACTTTGATATTGCGTACCGCGACTATTCAAAATTATTTGCGGGAGTTGCTTATTAAAGATAAATACATCATCTCTAACTTTTTTTACTATTACCAACTCAAAAAAAGTAATAATCCTATGGAGGTTTTATGCGCTTACTCTTAATACTAATGTTAAATATTATATTTTTCGATTTTTCTTATTCGCAAACCGATTTTACACCCTCAACCGATGGGTCAGTTGTAATTGTGGCGGACAAATTGGGCGATTTTCAGGAAGGAATGTGTCCTGTTAAAAAAGGCGAAAAGTGGGGCTTTATCGATATAGGAGGGAAACTTGTAATAGATTTTACACTCGACTTTAATTCTTTTGATTTCGAATATCCATTTTTCTCTGACGGAATTTGCATGATTCCGTATTCCGATAATGGGCACAAAGCTTTTAAGTATATCGACAAAACCGGTAAAACAATTTTTAATGTTAAAAATATTGTTGGTGCTACCCCATTCACAGGAGGTTTTGCCAGAATTATGGTTAAAGGAAAAAAGAACCGTATTTATTCTATAGATAAAAATGGGAAGGAAGTAAAGGGTACAAGCATTCCATTTAAAGCATTCGCTGCACAGCTTAAGTATTTTAAGTATTCAGACGGAATGTTAAAATATTTAGATCCCACCGCAAATCTTTACGGTTATATAAACAATAAAGGTAAGATTTTAATAAAACCGGAATACGAAGAAGCCGAAGCTTTTAGCGAAGGCTTAGCGGCAGTAAAAGCAGTCTTGGGTACCGGTGAAAGAAAATGGGGTTACATTGATAAAAACGGAAAAAAAGTTATAGATTTTATCTATACAAATAAACCGGGGAATTTTGCGGAAGGTAAAGCACAGGTAACAGATAAAGATGATAAAACCGGCTTTATCGATAAAAATGGAGACGTAGTTATCGAAACAAAATACGCATGGTGTTCATCTTTTAAAAACGGAATGGCGTATGTCGAGATACCTTTTAAGGAGACCCTCCTAATTGACACAACTGGAGCGCAACTGCAAAAATTTAATATTAAGGGATTTCATATTCGCTACGATGTTGGTGATTCTGCAAACTATGTATATTCTACCGGAGGTAGTTACAGATGGGGTTTGATTACTTACGATGGAAAAATTACTCTGCCGTATCAATCATTTGAATATATCGGACCGTTTAGTGATGGGCTGGCACAGGCACGCGCTTTTGTAAATAAAAAACGTGTACACGGTTTTATAAATAAAGAGGGAAACTTTATCATCATAAAAGGGGAAAACAAATTTTAATCTCTATGGGTTAAATTCCCCGCCCCTTGGGGCGAAAAGTAAAACAAATAATCTATAAGATACCCCGACCGCTTGCGGCGGGGAGATTCATTTAACTGCAGATAATTTTTGTGCGGTTAAATTTATTTACTCACCTTCCGCATGTTGTGTTATTTATTAATCCCGCCATTTTTGGCGGGGTTACTCTTGCTTAACGAGAGTTATTAAATAAAAACAAAAATCCGATTGACCTATTTTCCCCTTTTCACTTCAAAAAAGTTTTTCAAAATCTGTTCGGACTCTGATGATAATATACCCGAATAAATTTTAATAGTATGATTATACTTCCCCTCCGATGCTAAATTATATAATGAGCCGCAAGCACCGAACTTGGGATCGAATGAGGCAAAATATAAATTATTTATGCGTGAGGCGAGGAGTGCACCGGTACACATTACGCATGGTTCAAGCGTAACGTAAATATCGCACTCGTTCAATCGCCAATTATTCAAGTTATTGGATGCCGCGGTAAGCGCAATCATTTCAGCATGTGCGGTTGCATCATTTAATCGTTCAACCTGGTTATAACCGCGTCCTATAATTTTGTTTTGGTGTACAACCACCGCACCCACCGGTACTTCCTTTTCTTCAAATGCTTTTTCCGCTTCTTGAAGAGCGGCATACATAAAGCGGTAACAATCTTCTGAAAAATTCATCGGCGCGAACCAAATTGTTCTAAAATTTCTGCGTTCACCCACTGGGGCACTGTTAAATAATTATCTTCCAACTTAAATATTGCCACACCTTTGAAGAGAGGAATATTTTGAAAATCTTCACCGCGAATTGAAAGCATATAATTATTTATCGGAATGTTCAATGGTCTTTTCAAAGGGTAGGAACTTAATCCTTTCATTTGTGCAATTAGGGTTATTTTATCGCCCGTGTTTATTGTACGCAGAGGCATACCGACAGAGGATTGGCTGGGGAGCGGATTATCAATATTAACAAAATAAAAACCATAATTTTTGTCGAAATAAGGATCGGCGTAAAACAAAAATTTCTCGGGTTGAATTTCTAATATATAACCGCGTAGTTGGAAGTATTTATCAATATAAAGT
>JAIOIM010000018.1 GCA_019912505.1 Ignavibacteriaceae bacterium | reverse complement strand
GGTATATAATAAAAATTGCCAAACAGAAACCGTTACGCCACAGCGCACAGGTAAAACGGTTCATATCTTGAATGAAATTTCATTAACACCTCGATTAATCGAGGTGTTAATGAAAATAAATGGGCTTCTCAACCGTTTCAACGGTTTTGTTTGAATACTGAAACAGCCTTTAAAAGGCGTGGCAATTATAATTTTATAATGCGTAAGGTAACTTACAAAAATGCTTACCGGGGAAGTATTGGACGTTTGCGGTGAAACAAAAATTCCCGAAGGTGTTTTATAAATCGATAAAGGTGTTCTAAATATTAACAAAAGTGCTGCAAAAATTATTAAACGGATTATAAAAATGCACAACTAAGATGTAAATATCGTTAAAGGAGTAGTATAAATTGTTTGCGGTGCAGTTTAAACTATCCATTTGGAAGTAAAATTAGTCTGCTGATTTGTGAAATAGCTTTAATAATATATGTTAAGTAAAACTATTAGATATCATTTGGCGTGGCAAATTATATGATGGAAGCAATTAAATGGGAAAAGTGTTGCCTTCTGCCACCTTACAATACCATAATGTGACTAAAGCTATAAACTCTCTCGTTCAAGCTGATGCCGTTCGCTGAAGCAAACGGAAATAGAAATAACAGCGGTTAAATTGTATTCCGCTTCAGCGGAGTTTATTCGCACAGCATGCCGGTTTACCGGTGCGTTAGCAAACAGATGTGGATTTAGATAAACCGCAGTTAATTAACGAATGCGGATTTAAATAAACCGCCGCGGGCATCTATTACATTTGTACGGCTTGTATAATTAGTGCCATACTTTCCTTTAACGAAATAATAGAGCTAGCTTGTACCGCTAAACCGAACATCATAATCGATGAACTCGAAAACATTTGAACCAATGGAGGCTATTTGAACTGCATAAATTTCTGGGTGACGTAGCGGTGTAAAACTAATGGCACGATAAATAATATAATTATCAAGATTAATACTTGGATGCGGAGCCCAAACGAGACGGGGATTGTTATCAGATGTTGACGTTAAATTTAATACATTACTCCAGTCGACATTTATTTCTAAACTCATCATACTTCCACTATTCGGATTTGACGGAAACATCACAGTATTAGTATTGTACAATTCTGTACTGCCGTTTAAAGATTTCACATAATAATATGCAAATTTAACATTATCATTATTTTCAATAACAGCCTGGTCAATATAGTTATGATAATTAATATTCATCTCTTTTATCCAGATAAAATTGGTAGTTGGTGCCTGGTCATCACCAAATGCCCTATATATGCGGTATTTTGTGGTATTCGGATTAGGATCTAAACCCCAAATTATATTTGCGTTTTTATTTTCGTCATATGGCAATACGAACAAGCAGTTATTCCAATATTCTTCAATTTGATTAGTAATATAAGTATCATAGGTATAAAGTATGTCTGTATCACTCATTTCATTTGTGCAACTTATGCATTCACCCCAGTAAAATTTATTATTCTCATAATCAAACGTGACATGTACATCATCGCCGTCTTGACTCATTGTATTGACAAAAATATTCGCATTCCTACTATTAATTTTTAATTCACAAATAGACACCGCTAAAGTTTTATCCGGATTTTGATCACTTTCTATATCAAGAATAATAAAATCGCTATATGGATATGAAGGTATCCCCGTTTCGTTATTCGATGTTACTATATCATATTCTGATCCCGCTATTAAAGTATAGGGCTGTGTTGTAACCGATGGATACCATTTAGCGCCCTGGTACATTACCCTATTTGCAGTAGCTGTAACTGAATCGTTATAATTAATTAAGTGAATAATTATTTCATCCTCAAAAGTTGGATTTTTCTGAGCAAATAAAACCGTATTAATAATTATTAATAGAAAAACACAAAACCTAATCCTTATAATATTCCTTATTTTATTGAATAAAAATATTTTTTTGTTCCACGAACAGTACCAAAATATAATCTATTGTTTGCAGATATTGCCGGGGAATAATAACTATAACCATCTAATTGAATTTGCCATTTTTGATAGCCGGTCGAGTCAACACACGTTATTTGATTCTGATCACTAAAGAAATAGATATTACAGTTTATGTCATTTATTAGACTTTGTGCATGTTGAACATTATAATTTTTACTCCATCTCAACTCACCTTCATAATCAAAGGAGATCAATCTATTTGCTCCCCCTATATAAATATTTCCCGTTTTATCAACTGTGGGGTCTATATAATCGGGGATGAAAGAAGAGTCTGCTTGTAAATATTTTTTTAAAACTCCACTCGCGCTTACTATAGCAAATCCTTCTAAAAGAAAAATATCTCCTTGTGTATTTACTAAAGGAGTAGACTCCCAGTTATGAGCTCCAAATTGGTCATAAGCCCACTTTATCTGCCCAGTTCGTGTAACGGCATAAAGTTTTTTTGCTGTTACATACATAGTTTCTCCATCCGGTGAAAAAACTACTGCACTGGATGAAGAGCCAAAGTCATCCAAACTCAAACCCCATTTTTCAATTCCGTCTTTATCAAAACAGTGTAGAGTGCCGTCACCAGCAAACCCATACAAATTACCATCTTTATCTAAATTCATCATACTTCTGATTGGAGATGATAATATCTTTGTCCACTTTACGGTTCCATCAATATTTACTGCTGTTAAATTACTCCCCCAGTCAGCAATATATATCACGCCATCTGAAGAAATGATTGGGGGTGAAGAATTTTTTTGAGAAGGTGATTCAATTGGGTGAGTCCACTTTATTGTGCCGTCAGAATTTATTGCATAAAGAAAGCTGCCGGGGCTGGCTATGTCTTTGTAAGATATAAAATAAATTGTTGAATCGTTCCCTACAATCGGTGAAAGGAAAGAATCGTGCGATAGATTGGTTGTAGGTATTTCAATTTTCCATTCAATTTGTCCAAGTAAAGGTCCAGCATATTTACTTCTTCCGGTAAATTGAGCATCACCATGGTGAATAGACCAAGGATTACCATCAAGCGAAGCCCATGGAATATCTTCCTGGTAGCCGGGTGGTTTTGTTGGCTGCGGCTCGGTGGGACTGTTTTTTTTGCAGCCGACAAAAACCAGAAGCAGCAAAAGAATTATGTTAATTAAAAAAAGTTTTTTCATCTTTTGTTCTCCTGTGTTTTTATAAAAATAGATAGAGAATTTATAGGCATTATGAAAAACAGATAAAGGATAGAGCGAGAGTAAGAGTAAGAAAAAGAGAGATTATTGACTATTGACTTTTGACCATTGCCCTTTCCCCCCTTGCCAGCCACAATAATTCCAACAGTCTTTAAAAAGAGAGATAAGGCAGAGAGTAAAAGAATATTTAATAAAAATAGCTTTCTCAAATTCTTTCCCAATAAAATTTTGGTTTTAATG
>JAIOIM010000158.1 GCA_019912505.1 Ignavibacteriaceae bacterium | reverse complement strand
CTGACAACCGTGCTGGAGTTGGGCAGACACGGAATTGCACGGATTTACACGGAACGCATCAGTTGAAATCAAAATTCAAACTTCATAAATCATAAATCATAAATCTTAAAATGCTCTGCGCCTATCTGCGTGAAACTCTCCCCCATTGCGTCAGAATAAAAGGTAACCCAAAAGTAAAATAAAAATTCGAATAAAAAAACAGAATAACAATCTGTTTTCCTGACGAGCGAATAACAAATTAAGCTGGTTTTGTTCGTAACGCTAGCGGAACTTCAGTGAAGTGAAGACATCCGTAAAAATGTCGTAACGAAGCTGAAGTGGAGCGGGAATCATTGTCACTCCCGACAAGATTATATCAAACTTAGGATTTATTGACTTCAGCGGTTATCTAAGTTTTAATCCAAAGAGGCTTTTGCAAGAATTAGTTTGATTTTATCTTTTAAGTTTTTATGAAGGACATATGGGTCCAGTTGTTTAAATATATTTTTAAGCTCGGTTTTTACTTTCGGCTTAGTGAATGCTGAATCCAACAAGCGCTGCAAGGGTGTTTTCGGTATGGCATATACTTTATAAATCTTAGCCCCTACTCTTTTTTTTTCTATCAGTTTTGAAGATGGAATAAAGAAGTTTTGGAAAAATCTCCATTCAGAGGTATACATTTCGTTAAGCATGGATGTGATTTCCGGATTATCAAATCTCATGTATCCGAGGTATTGCCGGATGTGTGTCCAATTCTTTTCCTCAATATGAGCATTGTCGTTTTTAATATATGGTCTAGAGCGGGTATAATTAACGGGATGTTTCCTGTTGGTAAAAAAATTATAAATATGATAATTCAGAAACTCCGAGCCATTGTCGGAATCGAACCCTAAAATCTTAAATGGAAGCATTTCTTGAATACTTTTTAATGCTTCGAGCATACCTCTTTGTCCTTTCCCCCAGACAGCTCTCTGCTCAGTCCATCCGGTAGCTAAATCCACTATGTCAACTGAAAATACGTACTGCCCGGCAACAGACGTTCCGCAATGAGCAACAGTATCGGCTTCAAGATATCCGGGGCGTGATTGATCCCACTGGTTTACTGAGATTGGAATTTGTTTTTTTAACAGTGAGCCAGGTTTCGTCGTAGATAGTCCGGACTTCTTGTGTTTATGTTTTAGTCTCTTTAACAAACGATCTATTGTTCTCGGAGAAATTAGAAGCAGTAGTTGAGTATCTTCTTTTGATAATGTGTTTTTTGAATGAAGTGTGTAATAGCTTATCCATAGCGGTATAGCAGCCTTAAGTCGTATCGAACAGGCAAGATTGGTTGATATCCAAAGGTCTTTCAGAAAATCAATTATTGGCTTTTTATTGTACTTGCTGCGGCGCCCTTTCTTTTTCTGCTTAGCTGTTAAGTCTTCCTTTTTATTTATCAGCCTTACTGCATATTTGCGGTTGTATTTACACACTGCACAGAACTCATCAAGCACGAGTGTTTTTTCTTTACGTGTTATGATAAAATATCGTTTTCTTATTTCCTGAAGATATTCTAACTTGGCTTTGTTGCTCATAATAATTCCATTTTTTCGGTTACCTATATTATGACGCAACGATATATTTACAAATACGCTTCGGTTACATTATTTATGGCGCAATGCGAACTTATCTAATAACTCTTGCTTTTTCATACATTTTATGATATTTTACGTGATAAACGAATAATAAATTAACATATATTCCCGATAAACGCAATACGTTTATTGAGAACGTTGGGTGCAAGTGTAAGAAACGGCAGTACTACTAAAAAATGACCAGCGATTTGAAAACAATGGAAGAAAAACAAGAGCTTGATAGGATAATTACAATGGATACCATTTTGTTCTTCGATATGGACGGGACTTTAATTGATACTGATTATGCAAATTTTTTATCTTATAAGAAAGCTATTCATTCTGTTACAAATAATGGACTTGAGTTGACATATAATTCCCTTAACAGATTTAATCGTAGCTTTTTAAAAATTGCATTACCTAACCTAACTCAAGTTGACTATGAAAATATAATTCAAAAAAAAGAGGAATACTACAAAGATTTTCTTTCTGAAACTAAACTAAATCAAGAGATTGCTAATGTTTTATTAAAGTATTCAAATACAAACAAAACAGTTTTAGTTACAAATTGCAGAAAAGACAGAGCATTAATGACATTGAATCATTTCGGACTTACTGAAAAATTTGATGAAATATTTTATAGACAAATTTCTGATAATAATGCAAGGATAAACAAATTTACAAATGCAATTATAAAATTAGGCATACCACCAAAATTAATTGTTGCATACGAATTTGAGGAAATAGAAATTGCCTGTGCAAAGGAAGCAGGCATTGAAATTATTAATCCATTAATTGTTTAATATGGAAAGTTTCACAATTCAGAGAAGCAACAGTTGGTATACAAATCCGACAACAAACACAAGGCAACGAGGTATATTTATTTCAAGACCAATTGATGCGTTTTATCA
>JAIOIM010000157.1 GCA_019912505.1 Ignavibacteriaceae bacterium | reverse complement strand
AGAAGTTGCAGCACTTGTTAATGACATAAAAACAGCCGGAACTTACAAAGTTATATTTAATGCAAGTTATTTAACTTCGGGTGTTTACTTCTATAGAATGGAAAGTGAAGGATTTTCCGTTGTTAAAAAAATGATGCTAATAAAATAATTCCAAACATTCTGGATGGCTCTAAAATGCCATCCAGATATTTAACTGATATTTATGAAAAAGTTTTTACTGTTTTTTGTTTTTGTAATAATTTCGTTATTGCTTTTTTCTTGTTACGATAATCCTGCTGATAATCCAACAGGAAATCTGCCGCCGAAAACGTCTATATTTCTTAATCCAGATTCATCTGTCAGCAGCCAGCCAAGCAGAATCCATTTGCATTGGAGCGGCGATGACCCGGATGGTTTGATTATAGGATTTTATTTTTCGTGGGATGGAACAAACTGGATATTTACTTCAAGCAACGACAGCATTTTTGCTCTTCAAATTGGGGCAGTAGATACTAACTATACTTTCTTTGTTTCTGCCGTAGATGACGGCGGCAATGGAGTGTACGATAAAAGTATAATTCAAAATAATATTAATTACGGCAGCGAACCTTTCGTGGATAAAAATAACAACGGTATTTATGATGCCGATGAAACTTATACTGATATTGGTTTGATTGATCCAAACTATGCCTCAATTAAACTTCCAATAAAAAATTCTTCACCAGTAATTTCTTGGAACGCATTGTCATTTGTGCCGGATACTTCTTTCCCCGTTATGTCCTTCGGCTGGGATGCTTCCGATCTTGACGGCGATAATACAATTGAGCACATAAACATTGCGTTAAACGATACTAACCAAAGCGTATCAATTAACGGCGCGGTAAGAATAGTAACTCTTAGGGTAAATAATTTTGCAAATCCTCTTGCCGATATTTTAATTGACGGCAACCCAAATAATCTTGCAGGCGTAAAGCTGCCTGGAATGCTACTAAATGCTGAAAACAAATTTTATGTGCAGGCAGTAGATATTTCGGGTGCAAAGTCAAAATTTATTTCCCTGCCGGGGGTTGATAAAACATGGTATGTTAAGCAGCCTAAAAGTAATTTTATAATAGTTGATGATTATGGAACATTGGATGATGCCGAATCATTTTATTATAAGATGCTTGATAGTTTGGGACTAAACGGCAAATACGATGTTTATAATTACAAAAAAAATCTACCGCCATATTTGAATGTTACATTTCGTGAAACTGTAAAATTATTTAAGTATGTATTTTGGTATTCGGATACTAATCCATCGCTTGATCTTGCAAACGGAACCACACAAAAATTTTTAGACGGCGGTGGAAAAATATTTTTCTCAATGCAGTTTCCGTCTTCTGTTGATCTATCATTTTTACAAGGCTTTCTTCCAATATTGGCAGATAGCAGTTCATCAAAATCAACTTTATTCAGCAATGTAGTTATTTCGGCTGCTGCTACCGCTCCCGAATATCCAGACCTTTTTACATCCTTAAACATCTTTAGACCACGAGCATTTTATTTAAGTGATATCGGTGTAACTCCAGTATACTATTTCCCCAATAACGAACTTAAAGGTCACATTGGTTTTAAGAACAGCCCAGAAACGCTCTTCTTTATTGGCTTGCCGCTTCATAGATTAAACGGCGGAAGCGCAAACGTAAAAACATTAATGAACAAAGTTTTATTAGACGATTTCGGTTTAACACCATGAAAAAATTATTAAGCTTTTTATTTTTTATTTTTTCTATCACTCTTCTCGCGCAAACTCCGGGAAGCATAACCGGTAAAGTGTTTGATGCAAAAAATAATGAACCGCTGCCGGGCGTTAATGTTATTATTAAAGGAACATATTACGGAGCTGCAACCGACCTTGGCGGAAATTTTACAATAAAAAATATTTCTCCCGGTTCATACAATGTGGATATTTCTTTCATTGGCTATAAAACAACTCAATTCACCGGTATAATTATCGAGTCGAATCAAGTAAAACATCTCGATGTAAAACTGCAGGAATCGGTTTTAACACTTGAACAAGACGTTATTGTAATTGGAGAAAAACCTCTGCTTGATGTAGAAGAAACACAAAGTAAAAGAACTATTTCGAGAGAAGATATAGAAAATTCTATTGTTGAAAGTGTTGCAGATGTAGTTGTACAGCAGGCTGGCGTTGTAAAGTCGGATAATGCAATTCATATCCGCGGCGGAAGATCTTACGAAAATGCTTTTCTCCTTGATGGCGTATCGGTTCAAGATCCTCTTGCTGGCACTGGATTCGGTCTTCAATTAAGTGCAAATTCAATCGAAGAAGTTGAAGTGATTACCGGCGGTTATAATGCTGAATTCGGGCAGGCAACCTCCGGTGTTGTAAACGTAAAAACAAGAGAAGGCGGAAATAGTTACCACGCATATTTATCTTACAAGAGAGATAACCTTGGCAACGAAACTTCGCCGCATGTTTTTAACATAGACATTCTCGAAGCAAATTTCAGCGGACCCGAGCCAATAACTTCTTCGCTGCTTCCTTTAATTGGTGCAAAAATTCCTGGCGAAATTACGTTCTTCGGAAATTTTTATGTGGGCTTGTCCGATGGCATTACACAAGGCTATTATAAACCAGAACCTTATCAATTGGTATCATCAACATTCCATCAATCACGTTTTGC
>JAIOIM010000156.1 GCA_019912505.1 Ignavibacteriaceae bacterium | reverse complement strand
GAGTAGTTTTAATTTCTGTCGGGACAATCTTGCCCTCAATTACAGCCCGTTTTGTTATAGATGAAATTACGGCAGGATCTTTGGCAACGTTACTTCCGTTTGGAATATTAGTCGGCTCAATTGTTTTTGGTCCGGTGGTTGACAGATACGGGTATAAAAATATGTTAATTATTTGTTCACTGCTTGTACTAATTGGAATTGAAGGAATAGCATACGCAAAAGAGTTTTATGTTTTGCAAGCAGCAATTTTTTTAATTGGTTTTGGTGGAGGAGTACTTAACGGCGGCACAAACTCGCTTGTAGCGGATATAAGCGATGAAGGCAAAGGTGCAAAACTTAGCCTGCTCGGTGTGTTCTTTGGTATCGGGGCGCTCGGTATGCCTGCGCTGCTTGGGGCTTTATCCAATTATTATGAGTACGATTCAATTCTTGCTGGGGTAGGATTGTTCGTGCTTCTGCCGATTCTTTATTTTTTATTCATTAAATTCCCTGAAGCAAAACAGCCACAGGGTCTGCCGATAAAAAAAGGTATCGGCTTGATAAAAGAATCATCGCTGCTGCTTCTCGGACTCATTTTATTTTTTGAAAGCGGACTTGAAGGAATTGTAAATAACTGGACAACTACATACTTAATAAATGATTTAAAAACAAAACCCGATAATGCTTTGTTCGCACTTTCATATTTTGTTATAGGCATGACGGTAACAAGATTATTGCTCGGTGGCTTGCTTAGAAAATTATCATCATACAAAGTGCTTTATGTATCTATTATAATCGCTTTCGGCGGAGCCATTATTTTGAGCATTGCATCAACTTATGCTATTGCTGTTACCGGACTTGTTTTACTCGGCATTGGTTTTGCCGCAAGTTTTCCGGTGGTGCTTGGTTATGTCGGCGATATTTATAAACAGCTTTCCGGCACAGCGTTTAGTATAGCGCTTGTAATAGCTTTAACCGGTAATATGATTTTAAATTATACCACCGGCGTAATTGCGCAAACATTCGGTATAAAATATTTTACATCAGTTTTATTTTTAAGTTTAATATTGATGACGGTGGTTCTCTTTTTTACACTAAAAAACATTTCTGAAAAAACTAAAATTTAATTTGGAGCATAAAATGAAACTTGCTAAACAATGGCTTGATAACGCTAGAAACATAATGACGGAAATTGAAAACACTCAATTGGAAAATATTCAAATGGCAGCCGTTGCAATGGCTGATACTATTGAAGCCGGAAAATGGGTACACACTTTTGGGTGCGGGCACGCAACATTACCGATAGAGGAAATGTATCCGCGCATTGGCGGCTTTGTTGGTTTTCACCCGATGGTTGAACTCCCTTTAACTTTCTTTACAAATATTACAGGTCAAATGGGCGTTCACCAGTTTGTGTTTTTGGAAAGAGTTGAAGGTTACGGAATAGAAATAATGAAGGGATATAATTTTGATTCGGAAGATTGTATGTGGTTGTTTTCCCATTCAGGCATAAACAATGTAAATATTGATATTGCCCTGGAAGCAAAGAAAAAAGGAATGAAAGTAATTGTGTTCGGCTCTGCTGCGGCAGCAAAAGGAAAGAAGACCCGGCATTCATCTGGCAAAACAATTTTTGATATTGCAGATATAGTTGTTGATACTTGCGCGCCAATTGAAGATGCTTCGGTCGAGTTAAAAAATCACAAAGATAAAATAGGTCCCGTTTCTACTATGGCGTTTGTTTCTGCCGTCTGGATGACTATTACTACGGTTGCAGAAATATTAGCTGATAGAGGTGTGAAACTTTTTATCCATCCTTCGCACAACGCAGGCGATGAAACTGCAAAAGAACGATTGGATGAAGCACTGGCAGCGTACAAAACAAGAATTGCAAAAGTATAATCAATAAATTACAACCCGTGTTGCTTATTAATTAATTTGAAGACAGAAAGATTTTGGTATGAATAAATTATTAAAAAATTGTAAGCTATATAATAAACTAACCGAAGATAGTGTTGATATATTAATCGAGGGTAAAATTATTTCAAAAATTGGTAAAAGCCTAAGCGCCCCGGATGATGCTGTTATTATTGACGCGAAAGATAAAATTGCGGTGCCTGGTTTTATCGACCTGCACATCCAGGGTGCCGGAG
>JAIOIM010000017.1 GCA_019912505.1 Ignavibacteriaceae bacterium | reverse complement strand
GGAATATGTATTACGACCCTATAAAAAATGTTTTTGCTTCTGTTATAAAAAAAATGCCCTTCTTCAGGGTGTTGTTTTATAAAACACTCGATTTAATGTTTTTAAGATCGTGGTATGTTAGAAGGGAACTTAAAGCTCTCCGTAAAAAATTCGGAACCGGCAAAATAGATATTTTGGATGCCGGCACCGGCTACGCACAGTACACTCATTTTATGTCGAAACATCTTAACCCGTGTTCTATTCTTTCGGTAGATGTAAAAGAGGAGTGGATAAATGATGCAGCCGATTTTTTCAAACAGCAGAATATCAACTTCGTAAATTTCGCTGTTGAAGACCTTACGCAAATTAATTACAACAACCAGTTTGATATAATTATATGTGTTGATGTAATGGAACATATTGTAGATGATATAAAAGTATTTTCCAATTACTTCGAAGCGCTAAAACCCAGCGGTTATCTTTTAATAAATACTCCATCTATTTACGGCGGCAGCGATGTGCACGATGACCATGAAGAAAGCTTTATAGGCGAGCATGCACGAGATGGTTACTCACACGAAGATCTTTCAAGTAAACTTGTACCGCTTGGTTTTAAAATAGACAGGTACAAATACACCTACGGTTTTTGGGGTGATAAAGCCTGGCGCCTTGGAATAAAATATCCGATGCAATTGCTTAATATTTCAAAAATCTTTTTTATACTGCTCCCGGTTTATTATCTCTTAACTTTTCCGTTTACATTTTTGATGATGTATTTTGATTTTATTTCTGACAACAAAGTAGGCTCGGGAATAAATTTTATTGCCCGTAAATCCTAAACAAAGTTTTTTCCTTAGGAGAGAAAATGGCTAAAGCAAAAAAACAAATTAGAACATCGGCTCAAACCCGCCAAACAAAAACCGGTTTCGACATCGATAAATTTATCCCCGCAAAATATCAGGTGCCTGCAATGTTAGTTATAATATTGCTGGTGTTCCTTGCTTATTTTGCCCCTCTATATTTCGGCGGTAAAACATTTCAATCGGGCGATATTGTAACGAGCAAAAGTATGGAAACATTTCTTGCCGCCGATAGAGATGGCTTTACACTTTGGAACCCGTATGTTTTTTGCGGAATGCCGGCTTACGCCCTTGCAGTCGGATTCAAATCATTCAACCTTTTGTTTGTGGCAATAACAAGTGTGCGTGCGGTTTTCGAAGCCCCCTTTACAGCGGATTATGCAAAGTGGACATTCTACCTGCTGCTCCTTTCGTACACTATGTTTTTCTTTATGAGAGAGAGAACAAAAAATAATTTAGTTGCTTTATTTTCCGCTTTAACAACATCATTTTCTACAGGGTTAATTGTGTTTCTTTATATCGGGCATGTAACAAAACTTACATCGCTTTGTATGTACCCGCTTATTTTTCTTTTGCTTCTAAAACTTCAAAAGCGAATATCGTTTTTAGATTTTATGATTCTAATTGTTACACTCTATATTTTTATAATGGGGTGGCATGTTCAAATTATTTTTTATAC
>JAIOIM010000155.1 GCA_019912505.1 Ignavibacteriaceae bacterium | reverse complement strand
TTATTTCTTAAACTTTCGGATAGTTATGCTGCCGACTATTAATTTTTTGCTAAAACCTAAAACTCTTCAAACCCGCCCCCTTCGTCACCGTTCATTCCTTTTTTACTTTTGTCTTTATAGTTGTTAAGATTTATTCTTAGGTTTAACATAACCATCGGCGACTCGCGGTTAAAGAAATTATATGTATAAAAATCCTGCCCTTCACTTGTAAACTCATGTTTTGCGCTACTGAAAATATCGCGGACTTGAAGTGTTAGTGTAAGAAACCTGTTAAACAAATCCTGCTTTACAGCAACATCCACACTATTATAACCCGTTTCAGTTCCCTGCGAAGAAACAGTCGGGCTGTTGTACATAAAATTTACCTGAAACTGTGTAGCCTTAGAAATATTGAACATGTTTGTAAGCCGTGTGCTCCAGTTAAAGCTGCTGCGTGAGAAGTCCTGATTATTCAGCATTCCTTCAACTTTGTAATTATAAACATTCCCCATCAAGTTTATCGTCCAGAATTCAAGTGGGTCAGCCATCATCATAAACTCGGCACCGAGTGAATAATCTTTCCCTACGTTTTCGGTGCTGTTCAGTGTGATGTTTTTGGCATAAACAGAACGAACTCTTTCTATTTTGTTGCTCGTTACTTTATAATAAAAATCGCTCGATAAATTTACTTTGCCAATGAATGTTTGGAAGCCCGTTTCAACAGCGTCTATAAACTCAGGCAGAAGACCTGCATTACCGCGCCGAACATTATTAGCGTCCATCCACGTTAAATATGGTTCAAGTTCCCAGCCGCGGGGTCTTTTAATACGGCGAGTGTAGCTTGCCATCAACTGAGTTAGAGCCGAAAATTTGTACGAAAAATGTGCGCTCGGAAAAACGTCCCATCTGTCTATATGAAAATTTTGATTCAGCTGAACGAGTGTAATATCCCTATAAGTATATTCGGTTCTTACTCCGCCCTGAAAACCAAAATTTCCCCATTCATCACCGTAAATTGAGTAAAGAGCAAACTCTGTGTTTTTACTGTCAATCTTATAGCTGTAAAGTGACTGAAATAAATAATCGTTTGTCGCGGCATCATAGCTATATAATTTGTTATCCTCCACCGATGTTTCATTTTGCCCTTCCATGCCTGCTTCAAATTTTCTGTTTTCTCCGAGCGGCAATGTGTAATCAAGCTTTCCTTCAATCTCTGTTTCTGGTCCGGTTGTACTTGTTTTTTTTCCGCCGAACTGCACACCGTTTGTAAAATCACCCGATGTTGAAGACTCATCATTATTATGTCCGCCGTATGTAAAGTCTGCTGTTAGCTGATGTCCATCGGTATCAAACTTGTGCAGGTAGCCGGCATTTATGCTGTAATTGTTTCCGCCATGTCCGCCATCGCTAAAGCTGTTATAATATGATCTCACCGAATTTGTATCATTCCACGAGGTATAATTTGCGGTTCTATTACGCTCCCTGCTATGGTCGCCAACCCTGCCGTTAAAACCAAGAATATCGTTATCGCCAAGAGAAAATTCTAACCCGCCTCTAAAGCCATATGATATTCTGCCCCATTGCATTGTACCGTCGGAATTTTGATATGTAGCAACATTTTGAAAAGTTAATCTTCTTTCTTCATGGGAAGTACCGGGCATAAAACGGCGGTTGTAATCGAGACCGAAATTATATTTTATCGATGGTGTTTTGTATTCAAAAATAAAATCGCCGCCATACTTATCATCCAAACCTGCATTTGCGTTTATAACACCGCTAAGTCCGAGGTTTTGATTTTTTTTCATCAAGATGTTTATAATTCCTGCTGTGCCTTCAGGGTCGTATTTTGCGGAAGGGTTTGTAATAATTTCAATTTTATCTATGGAACTTGCGGGAATTTGCTGTAAAATATCCTGGGCATCTATAATGGATGGTCGTCCGTCAAGCAAAACCGTAAAACTGCCGCTGCCGCGTAAACTTACGTTGCCTTCAATATCTACGGTAACCGAAGGAATATTTTCGAGCACATCCGCTGCGTTGCCCGAAACTACGGTCGCCATCTGGCTAACATCAACTACTTTTTTATCTATCTGGTATGTAACCGGCGAGCGGACGCCTTCAACCAC
>JAIOIM010000016.1 GCA_019912505.1 Ignavibacteriaceae bacterium | reverse complement strand
CCTCATACACTTTACTTAAAAACAAATATTTCCTAATTTCAATTGTGCCGGTTGGTTTATTAGTTTACAAAGCGGTTCTGCCGGTAAAACATTTCTAATATGAGGCGGATATGAAAATAACGACAAATAAAATATTTCAGTTATGTTTGGCTTGTTTGTTTTTTGCTTACACTCTTTTACCGCAAACTATAATTAAGCCGCCGGATGATAAACACGTCTTTATTGATACATTGGATTCCAACAACTCTCCATTAAAACCCGATTACAGAAACCGCATTAACATTCCCGAATACGATCCATCACTTATGCCATTGAATTATAACAACCGTTCAACCGGAGTTTGGACGGAGTTAAATCCGAAAGTGCCAAGAGTGGATTACATTGGAATTGATTTTGTAGATTCCTTAAACGGCTGGGCTGTAGGCGCAAATGGAGCAATAATAAAAACAACAGATGGCGGAAGAAATTGGAAAACAATACCAAGCGGCATTACAAATATTCTAACACATGTTAACAGTTATAATGGAAATGTTGTAATAGCGGTTGGATTTGGAGGAAAAATACTCCGTTCTTCAGATGCCGGTGAAACATGGAATTCAATTACAAGCACAGCAGTGGCAGATTTATGGCGCGTTAAAATGCTTAATGACAACTTAGGCTGGATATGCGGAAAGTTTTATCACTTATATAAAACAATAGACGGCGGGCTAACATGGCAAAGTGTATCAGCGGATTTTCCGCAAAATTATTGGTCGCTTGATTTTCTTAATGAAGACATAGGTTTTATTTCATGTGGGCTTGGCAATTTATTAAAAACAACGGATGGCGGAGTAAATTGGCAGCAACTAAATATAGGAGAAGATGTTTCATTATACTGTGTTACTTTGCTGGACGAACGAACGATAGTAACCGGCGGTTTCACGCGAATTGCAACAAGTTATGATGCGGGAAACACATGGCATATAGTAGGTTTAGGGGGAATCTTTTATTCAATTGCATTTAGCGACAGCCTAAATGGTACAGCGCTGTCGGATGCATCTGTTTACCGGACAACCGATAGGGGTATTAGCTGGAATTATTTATTCGGCTCTCCCTCTGCGCATAACTGGGTAGTGTTTGTAGATTCGCTTACCGGTTATTATGCCGGCAACAGTCTAAAAATACAAAAAACTATTGACGGCGGACTTACGTGGAAGCAGTTAATCTTTAACGATAATTTTTATGATGTGCACTTTATAAACGAAACAACGGGGTTTGTGCTTAGCGGCTCTTTATATAAAACTACTGATGGAGGAATGAACTGGGGTAAAAACCTTAATGCGCCGGGAGGGGACGACTTACTGTTTATTGACAGTACCGCCGGGTTTATTTGCGGCAGCCAGGCATTATTCAAAACTACAAACGGGGGAGACAGTTGGTATCCAACAAATATAATCGGGCTTGGTGCAAGCAAAATATTTTTTATAACAAAACAAATTGGATGGGCATTATCTGCCGGAAAGATTTTAAAGACAACCGATAGCGGCGAGAATTGGTTTACTCAAATACAAGCCTGGGATGGATTTTCCAGCATATACTTTATTGATTCGCTTAACGGCTGGGCAACTTCAAGATATATTTGGCAAACTACTAATGGCGGAGAGAATTGGATACAGAGAAGTGATATACCAGTTAATTTTACAAATGATGTTTATTTTACAAGTATTGACACGGGCTTTGTTATTAGCGGTTTTATAGGTAATAATTTGTATAAAACTGTTAATGCTGGTAATAGTTGGTTTTCAGATCTAGTAATTGATGCAGCATATCGATTCAATTATTTTCCAAATAAATATCATTGGATATTAAATGGTGTTCATCAAAGATGGGAAACATTTAATAATGGAACTAATTGGTTCAATATAACTCAATTTGTACCTGCGGGTTTTAATAATTTTCATTCCCCAAAAGAATGGGTTGGCTTTGCAGTTGGAGGATATGGTTTAATTTTAAAATATGAAGATACATCATATGTCCCTGTTGAGTTAATATCTTTTGAAGGAAAAATAGATAATAGTAAAATTATTTTATCCTGGTTAACTGCAAGTGAATTAAATAATCACGGTTTTTACATTGAAAAATATCTTAATAAATTAAACTGGGAAACAATTGGTTTTATTAACGGCAAAGGAACAACTTCAGAATTTAGTTATTATTCATTTATTGACAGCCAAATTATTTTCCAAAGTCAATTCTATAGACTAAAACAAGTTGATTATAGTGGTAAATATCAATATTCGCAAATAATAGAAGTTCAGAATAATTTTTCAATACGTGATTTTAATCTTTTCCAGAATTATCCAAATCCTTTTAATACAAATACAATAATAACTTACCAAATCCCTAAAAAAAGCTTTGTTAATATCTCTTTGTATGATACAAAAGGCGAAAAGATTATTGAATTATTAAATGAGGAAAGAGAAAAAGGATTATACAAAACTGCAATAACAAATGTTAAACTCTCATCGGGTATATATTTTATAAGAATGATAACAAACACTGGTTACAGTACAGTAATCAAAATAACACTAATAAAATAAAGGAGTACTTATATGAAACAATTCATTGTTTTCTGTTTATTTTTTCTTCTCTGTTTTAGTATAGCAGAAGCACAAACGTTTGCTGATATTCCGGGTCCGGAGAATGTTTTAGTTGTCTATAAAATGCCAACTGGACTAAATGATACTTTGGGCTTCGTTTCAGACTCTGTGAAAACATACTACCAAAATGCCCGAAATATTCCCGCATCAAATATTATCGGCATTCCGCTTCCTAATTCAGTGCAATATCAAAGCGGTTTGGCAACTCTCAGAAACGGCGGCGAGATAATTTATTCCAATAATAACCGCGCAGCATAGGACTATTATAAGGATAAAATTGCCGATACAATTGAGTATTATTTAACCAATACTTATGCTGGCGGTCAGCAGATGAAAAACACTATACGCTATATCGTGCTTTGCAAAGGCATTCCATTAAAACTTTGGACTTATGAAAATTATTCTAATTATTATCCTGTTTCTCATTACAGGAATGTTAGTTTAGATGCACTACTCTGCTTATTATATCAGGATGTTATAAGTCTGTATGATATATATTACAGTGATTTCTATGCCCAGAAAAATCCTTATAAAAATAGCGCCGATATGAATTTCACTTTCGATTATAGATTTATTACGAACCATTTTACGAATAATAACGGTTGGAAATTAAATTATTTGGTTTCAAGATTAGATGGTGATAGTTATACTGATATTGCCAATATGATCGACCGCTCTTTATCTTCTGATAAAAGTGGTTACGGTTATTGGGTATTTGATGCCGATACATGCCATAACGAAGTTGTAACAAGAGCAGTTAATAACGAAAATTTAACGAGTACTGCGTTAAATAACCTAAAATCAAAATCATTTAACACCAATCCTGCTACACATGACCCAGACTGCAATTTTATTACCAATAATCCCAATGGTAATGTTATGGGGTATACTTCCTGTGGTCGGCATTCATACCTTGGCTTAGCATGTGGGGTTTTTGATCCAAATTACATGGCTTGTCTCACATTCAATTATGCTAATGGCGCTGTTTTCAATACCTTCGAAAGCTATAATGGTTCAAGCATGAAACAAATTTACCGTGAAGAAGATTTCGGCTTAATATCTGACTTCATTAAAATGGGTGGTACAGGTGGTTTAGCCCATACCTGGGAACCAACTCGTTTTGCCGTTGCATTAAACGATAATTTTTTCAATTTATATGCAATGGGTTATGGGTTAGTTGACGCAGCATATCAGAGCATCCCCCATTTAGCTTGGCAAAATGTTGTTATTGGCGACCCCCTAACAACAATAGCCTGGGGCAAACAAACACTACAAGACAGCGTTGTTTTTGAAGGTACAAATCTGATCACCGGTGAGTTGAATATAGCAGGGAATGCAGCTATAATAAATAATGGCGCAGCTTTAAGATTTAAACACAATGGTTTTATAACCGGCGAAGGTTATCTGATTGCACAG
>JAIOIM010000154.1 GCA_019912505.1 Ignavibacteriaceae bacterium | reverse complement strand
CATATATGGATTACAGCCACGGCATCAGGTTTTTAAATAATGAATTTTTTCTTGACGGAGCAGTAAAAAAAATAAATCAAATTTTAACCGATGGAATTCTTTATAAAGTATTGAGCAATGAAGCCGGGGCAATGCTGCAGCCAACATATATTTCTACTGCAACCGGTCCGCTCCAGCCCAAATCATTCGGTATAAAAAGCGAAGGGACAAATAAAATTCGTTTTATCATTAAAGAAGATCCTGCTGTTCAGAGCTATAGTGTTTATGGAAGCACCGATGGTGTTACCTTTAATCCTCCGCTATCGGTTTCATCAAACAACTTTACGGTGGATAACTTAGTCCCGAACATCGTTTATTATATAAAAATAAAAGCCGTCAACACGCTTGGCAGCTCAGTCGAATCAGAAGTGCTGGCTTGCAAAACCGGAGCGCAAAACCCGATATTAATTGTAAACGGATTTGATAGAGCTTCCGCAGGTAATACATATAATTTTATTCGTCAGCATGCCTCAGCATTTAACCAGGATAGTGCCTGTTTTAATTCTTGCACAAACGATGCGATAACCGACGGTTTATTTAATTTAACAGACTACCTTATGGCAGATTACATTCTTGGTGATGAAAGTACAGTCGATGAAACTTTCTCTACAGCCGAGCAGGAAAAGGTAAAATTATTTTTACAGCAGGGAGGTAAATTGTTGGTGAGCGGGTGTGAACTTGCGTGGGATCTCGATTTCAAAGGCTCGGCATCCGACAAAGATTTTATAAATAATTTTTTGAAGATGAAATATATTGACGATGCTCCAAACACACAGTCGGCAACTTATTATCAATGCACACCGATTACTCCGTCCATTTTTTCCGGTGTGCCTTCATTTTATTTTGATAACGGTACACACGGAACAATAAATGTAAAATGGCCGGACGTTGTTAAAGCAGTTAACGGCGGCGAAGTTTGTTTAACATACAATGGTTTTGATACTTCCTACGGCTATGCAGGTGTTTATTACAGTGGTATGTTTAACGGCGGAACGTACCCGGGAAAAGTTGTAGCACTTGCTGTTCCTTTTGAAACTATCTATCCGGCTGAAATTAGAACTGATTTAATGATAAAAATATTATCTTATTTTGATATCGTATTATCTGAAGAAAGTAATTCAATAACCACACCGGCGGATTTTAAGCTTTACCAAAATTTTCCAAACCCCTTTAACCCAACAACAACAATTAAGTATGATGTTGCGTCAGCCGATTTTATTGATATAACCGTTTACGATATACTCGGCAAAAAAGTTGCCCAATTAGTGGATGAATATAAACCAGCCGGAACCTATCAAACTATATTTAACGCATCATCTCTTTCAAGCGGGATTTATATACTTGAGTTAAAAGCCGGCGAAAAATTTATTCATCGCGATAAGATGACGCTTTTAAAATGATTACCTTAACTTCTATTTTAATTTCAACGCTTTTATAAAATCGGTTAGGTAATAGTATTAGCAAGAGCATATTCAAAATTGTAATTAGTTAAATATTATAAAATGGAAAACATATGAAGTTTTTAATCATCATAACAATTGTATTTGTAGTGCTTTTAAACTCGTGCCAGCAGTTTTAAGGTGATGAATTTATGAAAGACGTAAATGGGGGTGAATCGCGGCAGGGTCCGAATCCAAATCTTACCCTCCTCCTAAGATCAGCGGAATATGAAGTTTCAAACATTATGATTTACACCAAACCTGACGATTATAAAAATAAAGTAATTTCAACACTCGGATACTACGCTCAAGAAAAATTTTTACCAAAAGACGGCTCGGTATTTTATATCGTCGGAACAGCGAATGGATATGATGCAAATTTTATTGTACAATTAGATCATCCATTAAAGAAGCTGACTTCTATTAATGAAAATGTAGAGACAATTGGCGTGGGCAATTACATCCGTGTATTCGGCAGGGTAAAAGAACTAAAAGATTACATTGTTGAAAACGGGTCGACAAAAAAACTACCTGTGCTTGAAGCCATTGCAATTTATGGCGCACATGATACAAAATTTATCAATCCGTATTGGGTAAATTTGATGTATCAATAAAACTGTAATAAACCAAAGTTACCGGATTGTTTGATGTACTTAATGAAGCAGAATAGATGAATTGTTAAATAGTTCGTTTTTTTGCATCAACAACCTTGATATTTTAGTATAATAAGTAGTGAAGGAACGGCGTTCTGTCACTACATTATGAGATAAAATTGTTTGTAGTTTTTTATTTTTTTTTACTCAAACGAAATTAACGAAGCATCGTAATCATCAACTTTTTTAAAACCGAGAATGTTTAATAAAGTTGAGGCTATGTTTGTAAGACCCGGCTTTTCAATTTTCGCAAGTTTATACTCACCTGCATATTGCGGATCGTAAATAACAAAAGGAACAGGGTTGAGTGTGTGAGATGTTTTTGGAGTTTTTATTCCATTTTTTTCTGTGTACATCTCATCGCAATTGCCGTGGTCGGCGGTTATAACCGCAATGCCGTCAAGTTCATCAATTACTTTTAATAATTTCCCAAGACACTCATCAACGGTTTCAACAGCTATAATTGCCGCTTCTATTTTGCCGCTGTGCCCAACCATATCGCCGTTCGCAAAATTTACTCTTCCGAAACGATACCTGCCGCAGCGTAAAAGTTCTTCTGTTTTGTCCGCAATTTCGTAAGCTTTCATTTTCGGTGCTTTGTCAAACTCAATTTTGTCAGATGGAATTTCCACAAAAAGTTCTAAATCTTTGCAAAGGTAACCGGATTTATTTCCGTTCCAAAAATATGTTACATGTCCAAACTTTTGAGTTTCGGAAATTGCAAACGAGGTAACTTTGGCAGTGCACAAATATTCGCTTAAAGTTTTATCAATTGCCGGCGGGAACACAAGATAGTTTTTCGGAATGTGAAGATCGCCATCATACTCCATCATACCAGCGTAAAATACATCGGGGCGTCTTTCTCTATCGAATTCTTTAAAATCATCTTCATCAAAAGCTCGAGAAATTTCAATAGCCCTGTCGCCTCTGAAATTAAAGAACACTACACTGTCGCCGTCTTCAATTGTTCCGTTCGGGTTGTTGTTTTCATCTACTATTACAAAAGCATCTAGGTACTGGTCGATTGCTTGCGGATCTTCTGCGTACATGGTTTCAACAGCTTTTTGTGCGGAAGAAAAAAATCTTGCTCTGCCAAGTACATGTGCATCCCAGCCCCGTTTTACAATATCCCAATCGGCGTTGTACCTGTCCATTGTTACCTTCATCCTTCCGCCGCCGGACGCAATTTTGTAATTATAGGATTTTGATGACGAAATAATATCGAGCAATTCCTGCAATGGTTTTATATAAATCAACGCCGATTTACCCGGGACATCCCTGCCATCAAGCAGTATATGAACGCGAAGTCTTTTAACACCCGCTTCAGCGCATCTGTTAATCATAGCAAAAAGATGTTTTATGTGCGAGTGGACATTTCCGTCTGAGAATAAACCAATAAAATGAACCGTGCCGCCCGTCAGTCCTTTTCCAACGACACTTTTCCAGACATCCGTTTCAAAAATTTCACCCGACTCAAGCGCGTGATTTACTCGTTTAGCGCCTTGCGCAAAAATCCTTCCGGCGCCAATCGCATTATGCCCAACTTCACTGTTTCCCATGTCATCATCCGATGGTAAACCTACAGCCGGTCCGTGGGCGTTAAGCTGTTCGTAAAGAGGCATTTTAAATAATCTATCTAATACCGGTGTGCTGGCTTTATAAACCGCATTGCCGTCGTATTCTTTGCCGATTCCCACACCGTCCATTACTACAAAAAGCAGCGGACCCTTGCGACCATGAAAATTTTCTAATTTATCTAATTTTAAGTTCATTACTATTAATATTCTTTTTGGTGAATGATGTTACAAAATTAGGTACCCCGCTACTCTTTTACAAAGTAAAAAAGATGCCATAGGTCTATGATAAATAGTTTTGAAAGACTACCTATTTTCATTGATAGATGTTTTATTTATAGAGGTCTTTAAAATTATAAATCCTATTACACCCGATAAAAAGGAGGCTGTAAGAATTCCTACTTTTGATATTTTTACTAATAGTTCGTCCGCAAAAGCGAGGTTGGAAATAAACAGCGACATGGTAAATCCTATACCAGCCATAACAGCGGCGCCGTATATTAATTTCCAGGTAACACCGTTTGGTTTTGCAGCAATTCCTAATTTAACAGCTAACCAACTGAATGAAAATATTCCGAGCTGTTTTCCTGCAAATAAACCTGCAATAATACCCACGCTTACCGGGCTGACGAGATGATCAAAAAAATCGGAACTAAAACCAACACCAGCATTTGCAAGCGCAAAAACCGGCATAATAAAAAATGAAACCCACGGGTGAAGTCCATGTTCAAATATTTGCAGCGGAGTCATCATTTTTGCTACACCTGACTTTAATTCTTGAACGATTGATTGTCTCGGTTCATTTGTTAAAATGTTTGCACCTTCTTCGCCGGCATAATCAAATTCTTTTAGTAAATAATTACCTTTATCTAAAAACTCTTTAGTGTTTAACCTGCTGTATGCAGGAATTGTAAAGGCAAGTAAAACCCCTGCGATAGTAGCATGAATTCCAGATTTTAAAAATGCCAGCCAAAGAATAAAACCAACAACAGAATAAATTAATATACTCCGCACACCAAGTTTGTTTAACAATATAAGCAGAAGTATTAATCCGGCAGCAATACCCAACGCAATTAACGAAATTTCAGAAGAATAAAAAACGGCAATTACAAGGACGGCGCCAATATCGTCCACGATAGCAAGAGCAGTTATAAATATTTTTAATGAAACCGGCACGTTTTTTCCGAGCAGGGCAAACAAACCAACAACAAATGCTATGTCGGTAGCCATTGGAATTCCCCATCCCGCGGTTTCGTTTCCAGTTGAGTTGAAAGCGAAATAAATTGCAGCCGGTACAATCATGCCGCCTAAAGCCGCAGCAATTGGTAAAGCAGCCTGGCGCACCGATGATAATTCACCGACAAGAAGTTCTCTTTTTATTTCCAGTCCAACTACAAAAAAGAAAATTACCATTAAACCATCGTTTATCCAGTGGTGCAGTGAGTAATCGAGATTAAAATTGTCAAAACCTATTTTAAAGTGACTATGCCACAAATCGTTATATAACGAACTCCAGGGTGAGTTTGCCCAAATTAAAGCAACAACGGTTGCGGCTAATAAAATTATTCCTCCTGAAGATTCGGTATGCAAAAACTTCTGAAACGGACGGGCAATTTTATCAATTGGGGTTGATTTTTTAGACATTATACTTCGCTTTGATTGATGAATTTGAATATAAAAATATTTGATGATAAATATTTGATTTGTTTTAATAAAAACAGATAAGAACTAAAATTAGTTTCAACAAATAAAAAACATTACTTATAGCCGGGCAAGTCCCGGCTTTTAGCTTAATGATTAGAATGGGGAATAGAATAACTTTTGCCCGGGTGTTTCTAATGTTGTTTTATAAACCGAGTTAGTTTCGTCTTCGGTGATAAACAATATTTTCATATCTTTACCGCCGAACTCAACATTGCTTGGTTTTTTGCCGGGTGTTTTTATCTCGTGAATAATTTTTCCATCTCGGTCTATTACATAAATTGTTCCGCCTCCAAAATGAGCACAAAAAAGTTTCCCTTCGGAATCAAAAGCAATTCCGTCAGGGTCGCCTCCGGGGAGATTAACAAATACGGTTTTATTAGTTATAGAACCATCATCGTTAAAATCAAACTTCAAAATGCGGTTCATCGCCGACTCGCACACAAACAAGTTTTTCCAGTTATTGGAAAATGCAATACCGTTTGGAAAACATAAACTATCTATAACTAATTCAGACTCGCCTGAATTTATATCGAGTTTAAATAATCTGCCGTCGGGTTTGTCTTTACTGTATGATTTTGGATCTGAAAAAAACAACATCCCTTCGGGCGAAAATGCAAGATCGTTCGGGCGGTTATACTTCTCGCCCTGATATCCGTCAGATAAAATTTCAGTTATTCCTGTCGGGGATATTTTAAGTATCGCGCCGATTCCATAATCGCACGCATACATATATCCATCTTTCCCAAATGTTAATCCGTTTGATTGTTTTATACGAAACGGTTTCATTGTGGAATCAACAAATATTTCTGAAGTGTTACTTCCTATTTTTGATATAAAGCCGCCGTAGCAGCTTGATACAAACAACTCGTTACCATTCCATGCCGGTCCTTCTGGAAATTGAAGATTTTCAGCAAGTTTTTCCCATTTGATTTCCTGAGAAAATGAAAATGTATATGCGCTGAGAATTAAAAGGGGGATTAGTTTGTTCATTATCGATTCTTTAATTTTTATCATCAAAAATAGCATATAAAATATTATTAAAAAACTTGTGTGGATATTATAAAAATCTTTAGTTAAATTATTCCCAAACCTTAGAGAGGGCTTTATGAAAATA
>JAIOIM010000153.1 GCA_019912505.1 Ignavibacteriaceae bacterium | reverse complement strand
CGGAGTTACACAGAGAAAAACTTCTGCGTAAGCTGAGTTAATCAGTATAATTTAATAACTATTAGAAAGGAATCATCAAATGCAAACCCCAAAAAGAGAATATGATGGCGAGCATCTGTTAAGTGCACCGCTTCTTAAGTTTTCTATAGACAAAGAAGTTGATAGGTTGAAGACGGAACCAACCTGGGCTGATGGAGATAGAAATGCCATCACGCTTCAAAAAAATTCAAAGTTACGCGTTGTTCTCATTACCATGCGTAAAGGTGCTTCGCTGAAAGAGCATAAGGTTGAAGGTCCTATTACCATATTTGTTTTGTCGGGTAAAATTATTTTTTCTACTGGAGATGATAAAATTAATATGTCCGGTAACGAATTAATTGTTCTGGAAAAGACAATACCGCACGATGTTGAAGCTTTGGAGGACTCCAGTTTTATTCTAACTATAATTCAGCCAAAGTAAATTTTAATTAAATTGACTGAAAGCAAAATTATTAAAGTAAGAACTTAAGATTAAGCTTATTGGTTTTTATTTTAATGAGGTACAAAGTAAAGCTAAGACAGAAAGAAAAAAGTAACGTATAAAAATTTAGCAGCACCACACTGCTGCGAAAAATGGATATAAAGAAATGCCAAAACTTTCAAAGAAAGATCAGTTTATAGATTTATCGGATTATGGAAGACCTGCAGCTGTTCTTATTGCTAATCAATTTAAAGATTCAAAGCTGACTCCAATACACGTAACATTCTTGTTTACAATATCCGGTCTCCTTGCGGTTCTCTCCATTTTATTAGGCTATTATTTAACTGCCGCACTATACCTAATTTTAAAATCCATTCTCGATGCCGCAGATGGTGAATTATCCCGCGTTAAAGATTCTCCCTCTTATACCGGTAGATATCTCGATTCTATATCCGATATAATTCTAAATTTTTTAATTATAATGGTTATCGGGTATGAGTCAAATATTTCTGTTTACTATTCTCTCTTAGCATTTTTAGCAATCCAATTTCAAGGGACTTTATATAATTACTACTACGTAATACTAAGACATAATTCTTTTAGCGCAGACGTTACCAGTAGAGTATTTGAAAGTAAAACACCAAAAGCCATGGCTGGTGAAAAGCAGCGCAATGTTAATTTATTGTTTAAAGTATTCAGAATTTTATACGGAGCTTTTGACAATATAATTTATAGGCTCGACAAAACTGCCTCGCAAATAAAGAGCTTCCCGAATTGGTTTATGACTTTAGTTTCATTGTATGGACTTGGTTTCCAGCTAATCATTACTTCAATAATGCTGTTTTTGAATTTGATAGATTACATCATCCCATTTTTTATTTACTATACCGCACTGATACCATTGATTGTTATAATTAGAAAATATTTTCTAATTAATTCCCTATATAACTCTAAGTTAATTGAGCATACGCTGGAGAAAAGTTAATATGAACCAGCATGTTCAATATAAATCTAGGAGGATAGATTGATGGATAGAAAAAAATCTATGCGAAATTGAAGCTTTGGAGAATTAAAGTTTTGTTCTTAAAATTACTTAACAAAAAATTAAACTGAGATTAACATAGGAGACTGTAAAAATGAAAATTAAAATTCCCGAATCGTTAAAACTTGAACACGAAGAACTTCACAAACAGCTTGCCGAAGCGACAAAAGTCGGCGGTAAAATAGGTGAAGCCGCCAAACTCGTTGCACAGACTCTTCATCCACATTTTGTTGCGGAAGAAGAATTTGCTATTCCGCCTCTTGCTATTTTACCGCAGCTAGCAGCCGGTAAGTTAGGTGATGAAATGAAGGAAGTAATTAAAATGACTGATAAATTAAAAGCCGAGCTTCCAAAAATGTTAGAAGAACACAAAGCCATAGTTGCAGCACTTGATAAGTTGGTTAAAGCAGCAAAGGAAGAAGACAAACCAGAATACGTTGAATTTGCAGAAAAGCTAAAGCTGCACGCAAAAACAGAAGAAGATGTTACTTACCCAACCGCGATATTAATTGGTGAGTACCTTAAACTTAAATTAAAGTAATAATCATTAAACATAGGTGGTAATTATGTTACTCAAATCAAAACTTGTAATGATGTTTTTGTTAGCATCATTTGTTTTCATATTTACAAATACAACTTCCGCACATTGTGATTCAATGGAAGGACCCGTAGTTAAAGCATCTCAAAAGGCTCTTGAAACTGGTAATATTAATTATGTGCTTGTATGGGTTCAAGCGAAAGATGATCCCGAAATTCTAAATCTTTTCGAGAAAGTTCTACGTGTCCGAAAGCTTAATGATGAAGCCAAAGAATTAGCAGATATGCATTTCTTTGAAACTGTGGTTAGAATACACCGAATGGGTGAAGGTGAACCGTATACCGGACTTAAACCTGCCGGATATCATCCGTCTGAAGGCATAGAAGCAGCTGACGTGGCTATTGAAAAAAATTCTCTTTCAGAAGTTTTAAATATCATTCCGGAAGAAAATCAAAAAAAGGTAGAAGAACTTTTTACAGATTTACAGTCAAAAAAGAATTACGATGTAAACGATGTTGAAGCTGGAAGAAAGTATGTAGCAGCTTATGTTCATTTTATCCATTATGCCGAAGAACTTATCAGTGGAGAAACAGAACATGGCATGCATTAATATAATTTTAAAACGATATTATCTGAGTTAAGGCAGCAATGAAAAAACGCGTGTTTTCCGGTATTCAACCGACAGGAAATATCCATATCGGCAACTATCTCGGTGCAATCCGGCACTGGGTTGCAGCACAGGGCGAGTTCGAAAATATATTCTCTATCGTTGATCTGCACGCAATTACTATCCCGCAAAATCCTAAAATATTAAAGACAAAAATACGCGAAGTATCAGCTCTACTTTTTGCCGCCGGAATAGATCCCAAACAGTCCGCTGTTTTTGTTCAATCCAACGTAACAGCACATACTGAGATGGCATGGATACTTAATTGCTTTATACCTATGGGTTGGATGAGCGGCATGACTCAATTCAAGGAAAAATCAGAGAAGCAAAAGAAGGAAGTTAGTGTAGGACTCTTCGATTATCCTGCTCTGATGGCGGCGGATATTTTACTTTATAAAACAGACTTTGTGCCGGTTGGTCATGATCAGAAGCAGCATGTGGAACTTACACGGGATGTTGCTCAACGGTTCAACTCAATTTATGGTGATACTTTTAAATTTCCCGAACCAATAATCAATGAGATTGGCGCACGTATTATGGGATTGGATAATCCTATAAAGAAAATGAGCAAGAGTGAAGCACTGCCTATTCACGCAATTAATTTACTTGATTCTGCTGATGATATTCGCTCAAAAATAATGAAGGCTACAACAGACTCAGATACCGAAATTGTTTTTGACAAAAACCGTAAGGGCATTTATAACTTACTGGTTATTTATGAGCAATTCACCAGCTTTAAAAGAGCAGATATTGAAACGCGTTTTGAGGGGAAGGGTTATGCGGATTTCAAAAAAGAATTAGCCGATGTAATTATTGAAGGGCTGCGGCATTTGCAGTCTCGTTATCTCGAGCTTATCATTGACCCAAGTTACGTTGATTCTCTGCTAAAAGATGGTGCCTCTCGGGTGCGACCGATCGCAGAGAAGACGTTGAATGAAGTAAAAACAAAAATTGGAATAGGATAAAGTATACATGAACTTTCAGTCAAACAAAAGATATTGAGTTACCATTTTTTAGGAGAATCTAAATGAAGAATAAACAGAAGAATAAAACTCCTGGTGAGACTTCGCGTTTTATTAAAACTTTAACCTTGCCATCAGGTTCAATAAAGTATTTCAGTTTAAAAGAACTCAACAAAAAGAATTATAATATCGAGAAATTTCCTTTCTCAATCAGGATACTGCTTGAAAATATTATCAGAAATTATAATGGTTTCAGTGTTACTGATGAACACCTTCAAACAATTCTAAATTGGAAACCAAAACCAGCATCTAAAGAAATTCCATATTTACCCGCAAGAGTTTTAATGCAGGATTTTACCGGCGTTCCTTCGGTTGTGGACATTGCTTCAATACGATCTGAAGTGAAACGTAAAAATAGAAATCCGGATAAAATAAATCCGCAAATTCCTGTTGACCTGATTATAGATCATTCTGTTCAAGTTGATTATTACGGAACAAATTACTCGTTACAAAAAAATGTTGAGATGGAATATCATCGTAATAAAGAAAGATACTCGCTTCTTAAGTGGGCAAATTCTTCGTATAAAAATTTTAAAGTTCTGCCTCCGGGAATGGGAATTTGCCACCAGGTAAATTTGGAATATCTCGCAAAAGTTGTATCAATAAAAAACGGCGTTGCTTTCCCCGATACGCTTGTGGGCACTGACTCCCATACTCCGATGGTAAATGGAATTGGAGTTGTCGGCTGGGGAGTCGGCGGTATTGAAGCAGAAGCTGCTATGCTTGGTCAGCCGATTTATATTATGCTGCCGGAAGTAATCGGTTTAAAACTTTCCGGTAAATTAAAAGAAGGAACAACATCAACCGATTTAGTTTTAACCATAGCTGAGCTTTTAAGAAAAGAAGGAGTTGTTGGAAAATTTGTTGAAGTATTTGGCGACGGCTTAAATAATCTTACTGTTCCGGACCGTGCAACAATTTCAAATATGTCTCCCGAATTCGGCTGTACAATAACGTACTTCCCTTCCGATGCAAAGACACTTGAGTATTTGAAAATTACCGGAAGAAGCAAACAGCATATCGATACAGTTGAAAAGTATTTGAAAACAAATTTGTTGTGGCGAGAAAATGAAGATAAAATTGAATACACAAAAATTTTAAATCTCAAACTAAATAGTATACAGCCGTCAATCGCCGGACCAAAAAGACCGCAGGATAAAATTCTTTTATCAAATGCAAAAGAGAAGTTTATAGATATTCTGAATAAGAGTTATGAAAGAGAATATATAAAAGTTGAAGAAAGAGAAGAAGGCAGATGGCTGAACGAAGGGGGACGCATTTTTGATTCTGTCGATTTCCCCGATAATAAAATGCTGGATAAAATCGGTGCAGAAATAAATTTACTGAGAAATAAAAACGGATTAAAAAGTGTCAGCATAAAGGTGAACAACTCAAAATTCCTTTTAAGTGACGGTTCAATTGTAATTGCGGCAATTACAAGCTGCACAAATACTTCTAACCCGAGTGTAATGATTGGTGCTGGATTGGTTGCAAGAAACGCAGTAAAAAAAGGATTGAAAACTAAACCGTGGGTGAAAACAAGTTTAGCTCCCGGTTCAAAAGTAGTAACACAGTATTATGAAAAAGCTAATCTAACTCCCTACTTAGATGCGCTGGGATTTCAATTAGTTGGGTATGGATGTACAACTTGTATTGGCAACAGCGGGC
>JAIOIM010000152.1 GCA_019912505.1 Ignavibacteriaceae bacterium | reverse complement strand
AAAATTGCCTACCAACGGTGCTTATCCCCGAAGAATGACTCAATCGATTATTGACATTTTTTTCTTACAACAATTAATAAATAATGGATTTAGTACTGGATATTTTATTTTTTTTACAAATTTATTGAACTTTACTCAAGGTACAGAAACTGATGGTATTTATTCATATTTCAGAAACCGGAAATTTCTGAATGAATTCTGTTGTCATGATATTCCACAATTTATGTTAGAGACTGAAGCAAGAAAATTATTTACTTTATTAGATTCTAACAGCATTAGGTTAGATGGCAATTATAGAATAGAATTTCAGTCATTAATTAATAACAATGTTACATATTATTATTTTTTAATTAAGCTAAATCGTAATGGCAACTAACCAGTTTTCCAAGCCGACCGCGTTTTCAGTTCGGCATTTGCGTAGTTATAAATATTCGTTGTAAAAGTGAATTGTTGTTTGGCAGTAATATATTAAACTAAATTGTTGCAGCCGCCGCGTGCGGTTGAATTTACGCATCGGCTGCTAAATTATTGGCATTTGTTTTCAAAGCTGCATTGTTGTTCTGGGCGGCGGCTTAAAAACAACGCCGTTAGTTTGCAGTCTAAAGAGGTATAAAATGAAATCAAAAATCTTTTTAATAATCTCAATGTTTTGCTTTTCCTCAATTGCGTATTCACAAAGTTATCATATCACTAAAATTATTGAGACGAATCTTTTTGAATTAGACAATCATAAAAAAGTAAAATTATATGGTCTATTTATTCCCTCGCGACAAGATTCACACTCAACTTTATCAAAACTTGCAGATATTATATATCAATGGGAAACTGAAAATCTTCTTGATGCAAACGTCGCTATTGAAACTCTTGGAAGTACAGAAGATGGTACTAATCTAGTTGCCATTTATAAAAATTATCCTTTTTTCATAAGAAAGAATATTGCAAATGAATTGTTATCAAATGGTTGGGCTTCACTAATCATCGATATAAATAACGATTATTTACAAAGTCTAATTACTTATCAAGAAGAAGCACAAAAAAATAAAGATGGCATTTGGGAAGCTGGTTTTTCAGTGTCACAGAATGTTGATACGCCAATTATTAATGCTGAAGAAATGGCTGTATTTACTTCGAGACCTTATCTCCCATTACTTGGTATAAGTATAGCATCCTTTGCATTAGCATGGGATTATTTTTCTGCTTCCTCGGATGCCCAAAAATCGATTGATAAATTAAATGACCAGATCAAATTACTTCCTAATACTTCCACGGGAAAACAAACTGAACAAATTTATAATGATGAGATTGATAATCTTAAAAGTATTAAGACTAGAAAAACAATTGTTGCAGTAACTTGTGTTGCTGCTGGTATAATAACAACATTATTTTCGTTTAAATCAGTTGAAGTAAAAACAAATTTTCAGTCTCTTTCACTTAGTTATAAATTTTAATGGCAAACTAACAAGTTATTCCGATTAAAGTCAACACGTAATTTAGATGCTCGATAAAATATTTTTAATCCCTTTCGGGGCGTAGTTATCCCGAAAGAATATGTTGGTTCTTTGAAATATTGACAATATTTATATAAGCCCTATCGGAGGGGAACAGAATCTGAGCCCGCAAAGCAAGGATGTTATTCCTTTTGGGACGCTTTTTGTTCCTCTCTCTTTTTATTCTGTTTTTTTGATACCGGTGCAAGAGTATCAAACTGTTGAAACCTTCTGCTTTTTAGCACAACTGCTTTTGGTTTTTTAAGAGCAGCTTGCTCTGTATTGCGTATGTCAATATCCGGATTAAAGGCGGTGTTAGTTTTAAGCATACCATAAACTATTCTAAGTATTTTGTGCATAACAACGCCCATAGCCGACAAACCGGATTTACCTTTTTGCAAATGTTTTTTATAAACTTCCTTCATTTTTAAAACCACTTGTTTCAATCGTTGAGATAATTATTCCACCAGAAGGACCATTGTGGTTAGACCTGCCTGTAAATTGTGGATCATGCTGAAACATCGACCAGGGGCTGTCGGCTAAACTTGCCTACGGAATATCTTCCTGGTAGCCGGGCGGTTTGGTTGGCTGCGGCTCGGTGGGACTGTTTTTTTTGTAGCCGACAAAAAAGAGAAGCAGCAAAAGAATTATGTTAATTAAAAAAAGTTTTTTCATCTTTTGTTCTCCTGTGCTTTTATAAAAATAAGCAGAGAATTTATAGGCATTATGAAAAACAGATAAAGGAATGAGCGAGAGTAAGAGCAAGGGTAAGAAAAAGAGAGATTATTGACTATTGACTATTGACCATTCACTAAGGTAGGCAAGCCATCAAACAACGCTGCTTAAAAATGCCAACTTTGTAGATGACAAGAATTGCATTTCGGTTTACACGTCCTCTAACTTATATCGTTTGTTACATTCGATTATCTCAATATTTCCTGTTCCCCGCTCTCTGTTTAAAAAATTAACTATTAAACATTTTCAAAAAACTCTATTATAAACAACTGATAGACTCTGAATTAATTAGTTATTTGCTTTATATTTATAACAAATATTTAATTTGATTTTTCATTTATTGTTGGAGAATAATGAGTCTCTTTTCAGAAATAATAAAGGAATACTTTGAACCGAAAATTGCCCAGAGAGGGAAATCATATTTTAATATAAAATTCGTGGACGATGTTCAAATTGACAATAACTACTTTACCGCAACCGTTTTTGGTTCGAAGAATTATAGGGTAAACATTGCCTTTAATGATAGCTTTAAACCTATTGATATGCACTGCACCTGCCCCTATTTTGAAATAGCTGAGTGCAAGCACCTTGCGGCATTATTGTATTACATCAATTCTCTCGGTTACTTTGATGGAAATAAAGAACTAAATGAAGCGGACAAAATAATGCTGCTCCAAAATAATAAAATTTCAAGTCTCACCAGCAACAAAACAGATAGTTTCCCTCTCGATTCCAAAGACTGGCTTGCACAAATAAAACTCGAATCTGAACTCGCTTCTATAAAATCTATTTTCTCTCCTTTTGTTTAC
>JAIOIM010000151.1 GCA_019912505.1 Ignavibacteriaceae bacterium | reverse complement strand
CTATTAACTTTGCTTGCAATTCTCGCGGTTGCAACTTTTCTTTCCGCGCAAACACCGGTAAAAATCGGTTATGTAGATTCGCAGGTAATATTAACTCAGTTTTCAGAAGCCATAAAAGCTCAAGGCGATCTTGACGCGTTGACACAAAAATGGAGCAACCAATTAGACAGCATGACACAAGCTTATCAGCAAGGTCTTGCAGATTATCAAAAACAGGCAAACAATATGCCCGATGATAAAAAACTTGCGGCACAACAAGTTCTGATAAAAAAAGAACAAGATATTGTTGATTTTAGAAAAATGAAATTCGGTCAGCAAACGGGTGAGATTTATGCAAAGCAGGAAGAAATTTTTAACCCTGTAAAAGAAAAAATCTACAAGGCAATTGAAAATGTTGCAAAAGAAGAATCGATGCAGTTTGTATTCGATAAAAGCGGCGATATTATTCTTCTATACGCCGACAGTGCTTTTGATGTAACTTTTAAAGTTCTTGACAAGCTAAAAAGAGGAAACAAGTAGTCTTCAATTTTTAGGTTATAAAATGGTTCTTTCAATAATTTTTTTTTGAGAGAACCATTTTGTGCTTTTAAACAAATAAAACGTTTATATATTTGTATCTAAATTCTATATTAGTCTGGTTTAAAAGGCTGGAAACGGTTGAAACCATTTTAGATTCTCTATCTTTTCTCATTAACCCACGACTTAAGTCGTGGGTTAACAATAACTTAATATTATACGAAACCGTTTCAACGGTTTATATTTCTATCTCAAATTGAATTGTTGACCTTTTTAGAGCGGACTCATTTATGAGTAGATAAGCATTTACACTTTTGTTTTACAAAAAAATTCCGATAAATATTTAGGGACCTCTATGAAGCATTTAAAATATTCGCTGCTGTTAATTTTATTATTTACAGGTTTTTCTTTCGCTCAGTTAAAAATCGGTTATGTCGATTCTGATACCATAATGGATAAACTCCCTGATGCTCAGGACGCACGACAAAAGCTCGATCAAATGATTCAGGAATGGCAGACCGAACTTACCAAACTTGAAAATGACTGGAAGCAAAAATATGATGAGTACGATAAACGTAAACTAATTATGACCGACCAGACCCGCGCGGAAATGGAACAACAACTTGTTCAGCTAGAGCAAAATATTTCCAAATATCGGGAGGAGAAATTTGGTACAAACGGAGAATTATTTCTAAAACAAGAAGAGGTAATGAAACCGGTTCAGAACAGAGTTTTTTCGGCAATTGAAGAAATTGCAAAGGAAGAGGATTTTGATTTTGTCTTTGATCGCAGCGGTGATATAATGCTTCTTTTTGCAAAAGAAGAATATGACATAACTGCGCAGGTTCTTGACAAACTAAAGTTGGAGTAAGCAAAGTAATGAAAATTTCAGTAGCTGAAATAGCCAGACTTATTGAAGGCGAAGTAACCGGCAACGGTGAGGAGCAAATTGCCGGACTTGCAAAAATTGAAGATGCAAAATCGGGTGAGCTTACTTTTCTTTATTTAGATTCTTATCAAAAATATTTTGAGGCTTCACAGGCTTCTGCAATTCTTGTAAAACCGGGTTTCAATAAAACCCGCGATGATATTACATATATCGAAGTAAAAGACCCGAATAAATCATTTACAAAAATCGTAACATCATTATTTTTCCCGAAATTTCCTCTTGAAGGAAAAGACGAAACAGCCTTCATCCATCCATCCGCCATCATCGGAACAAATAGTGCAATAGGTAAAAATGTTGTTATCTCCGAAGGGTGTAAAATCGGAAACGATGTAAAAATATTTCACAATACTGTGCTGCTCGAAAATGTTGAAGTTGGAGATGGTACAATTATTTTTCAAAACGTAAGTATCCGTGAAGACTGCAAAATAGGTAAACGCGGTATTATTCATCCCGGCGCCGTTATTGGCTCAGATGGTTTTGGATTTCACCCGAATGAAAAAGGGGAGTGGTTCAAAGTTCCGCAAATAGGTAATGTTGTTGTGGAAGATGATGTGGAGATTGGCGCTAATGTAACAATTGATAGAGCCGCTATCGGTTCTACTCTTATAAAAAAAGGCGTTAAGCTTGACAACCTTGTGCAGATTGCTCATAATGTTGTAGTTGGTGAGAATACTGCAATAGCCGCGCAAGCCGGAATTAGCGGCAGTACAAAAATAGGACGCAACTGCCTCATAGCCGGTCAGGTTGGCGTTGTCGGGCATCTTGAAATTGCCGATAAAGTAATACTCTATGCTCAGTCAGGAATTTCAAAATCTATTCCCGATACGGGAGCTACTTATTTCGGCTCTCCCGCAAAAGAATATAGAACGGCACTAAAAAATGAAGCACATATACGTAATCTTTCGCAATATGCAGAAAAAATAAAACAGCTTGAAGTTGAAATAAAATTATTAAAAGAGAAGACCGGTTTATAAGCGATAGATTTGTTCAAAAAAAAGACGCGTTTACCCGCGTCTTTTTTTTTGTTAAAAATTATTTATCTGTCCACTTTAATGTTATTCCCTTTGTTTCAAGGGCGTCTATTATATGGTAGTAATTTCCTTTTACTTCACATAGAAATTCCGGCGGACAAATTCCTCTACGCTCGAATTTATTTTCGAGAATTAGTCGCGCCGCCGCCGTACAGGTATAACCTGTTGTGCGTGCCATTGAGCTAACGCCTGTTTTCTGATGATACTCATCAAATAGCGAGCAAGATATTTTTTGTCTTTTGCCGTTTTTTTCTCCCTCAAGGTTTATCTTCATTACAGTAAATTCACGTTCGTCCTTTGCCGGTTTCCAGTGTTTGAAAAGAAGTTTTGCAGTTACATCTATTGGGCGAACATTAGATGAGTTTACTTCTATATTTTCTTTTCCAAAAAAACCGCTGGAGTCTAAAAATTTTATCAAACTTATATGCCCCGGATAGCGGAGAGTTTTTTCTTTCATATTCGGTACGCTCATTGTTTTTAGCAGCGTTCGTAAACCATCGGTGTTAAAAGCCTCAAGCGTTCCAACTTGCTCAACTTCTATTTCTTCAAGTTCGGAGAGGGGCGGTTTGGTAACAATTTTACCGTCTTCCACTATACGTGCTGGACGCGTATATTCTTCAATTACATCAATCGGTGAGAAAGGTGCTTTGTACTCGTAAGGGAGAGTGCGTTTGAAAGGCAGCCCGCCAACCAGACATTCATATTTTTCAATATTCATTTTACGGGAATAATAAGATAGAATAATATTACTTAACCCGGGTGAAACTCCGCAATCAACAATGGCTGTTACGTTATTTTTTTTTGCAAGTTTATCAAGCAAAAACGGATCTTCATCAAAAAAGGAAATATCAACAACATTTTTTCCGGCTTCAATAATAGCTTTTAATGTGTTAAAACCCATATAACCCGGTACGGCACCAATAACAAGATGCGCCCCTTTTATTATACTTTTTAATAGGTTTTCATTCCGTATGTCAGCCGAAATTGTATTTAAATGATGCTTGGTTTTTAATGCCGCAAGATTTTTTACATCAAGATCAACAACAGTAATTTCGTAATTCTTTGCCAGGTCGGAAGCAATTGCGCTGCCAACCATTCCGGCTCCCAATACTACAATGTTTTGCATTTAATTTCCTATGTTATAATATTTAGTGACACTATTAAAGCAAAAAAAATGTTAAAAACAAGGATTGCAGTAGAAATTAGATATTGTGATGTCAATATTTCAATTTTTCCGGGCAGTTACATTTTAAGGTATTCTTTTATAACTTCGTTTTTACTTCCTTCGGTTATAGAAAAAATCAGTATATTTACACCTAAAATTTTAATAATTGGGATTCTAATTTGTCAGAAGAAAAAATATTAGTTACAGCGGCGCTGCCGTATGCTAACGGTCCTATCCACCTCGGTCATTTAAGCGGCGCCTACTTGCCCGCAGATATATATGCCCGATATCAGCGGTCGAAGGGGCGGGATATTATTTTTGTTTGCGGAAGTGATGAGCATGGAGTTCCGATTACAATAAGTGCAGACAAAGAAAAAGTAAAACCGCAAGTTATTATCGATCGTTATCACGAGATAAATAAAAAAGCATTTGAGCAGTTCGGGATGAGCTTCGATATTTATTCCCGCACAAGTATTCCGATTCATCACGAAACAGCAAAAGAATTTTTTCTTGAATACTACAACCGGAATTTATTAAACGAAAAAAAGACAAATCAATTTTATGATGAAAAGGTAAAAATGTTTTTACCCGATCGTTACGTGGAAGGTACCTGCCCAAAATGCGGTTATGAAGAAGCCCGAAGCGATGAGTGCGAAAACTGCGGAGCATTGTACGATCCGTCTGAGTTAAAAAACCCGAAAAGCAAAATATCCGGCGAAACCCCGGTGCTGAAAGAAACATCTCATTGGTATTTCCCTCTTGGAAATTATCAAACGAGGCTTGAAAAATATATAGCCGAGATGGATGGAAAATATGGGTGGAAGGAAAACGTACTTCAATATTGCCGGGGCTGGTTTAAAGACGGGTTAAGAGATAGAGCCTACACGCGCGATCTAGACTGGGGCGTAGCAGTACCGCTGCCGGATGCAAATGGAAAAGTTTTATACGTTTGGTTTGAGGCAGTGCTCGGTTATATTTCTGCCTCAAAAGAACTCTCAAAACAAAGAGGGGATGAAAATTTGTGGAAAGAATATTGGCAGGGAAAAAACACAAAGTATGTTGCATTTATAGGTAAAGATAATGTTGTGTTTCATACAATTATTTTTCCCGCAATGCTTATGGCGTGGAATGACGGTGAAAAAGAAAAATATATTCTTCCTCAAAATGTTCCGGCAAACGAGTTCCTGAATTTTGAGGGGAAGAAATTTTCCAAAAGCCGAAATTGGGGAATAGATGTAATTGATTTTCTTGCCGAATTTCCGGCTGATTCTCTGCGTTATACTCTTGCAGCAAATCTTCCCGAAAACAGAGATACAGACTTTTACTGGAAAGAATTTCAGATGCGGCACAACAGCGAACTTGCTGATATTCTCGGTAATTTTGTAAACCGTACATTTACTTTTGCTCATAAACATTTTGATGGTAAGGTTCCGCCTTGTAGTAACCTTGAAGCTATCGATACTGAAATGCTTCAACTTTTAAAAAGTTATCCCTCTAAAGTTTCTGAGTTTTTTGAGAAGTACAAGTTAAAGGATGGCGTTTTTGAAATTATTAATCTTGCTCGGGCAGGCAATAAGTATTTTAATGACTCAGAGCCATGGGCGACCGTAAAAAGTGATAAAGATAAATGTGCCGCAACAATCAACATCAGTTTAAATATTATTTATACACTTGCTGAGCTGCTTTCGCCGGTGATACCAAATGCGAGTGCAAAAATATTTAAGATGTTAAACAGCAGCCCTGTAAAATGGGATGATTGCGCCGAAGCATCTTTACCCGACGGTCTTCAATTGAACGATGCTGAAATTTTATTTGCTAAGATTGAAGATTCGGTTATTGAGCAGCAAGTTGCCAAACTTGGTATTTCTGCCAATATTCAAAAACCGGAGCTTCAGCCGAAAATTGGTATTGAAGATTTTGCAAAACTCGAACTTCGTACAGCAACAATTGTTGAAGCCGAGCGGGTGAAAAAAAGCGATAAACTTATAAAACTTAAAGTTGATCTTGGTTTTGAGCATCGGCAGGTAATTGCAGGCATTGGAAAAAGTTTTAACCCGGAAGACTTGATTAATAAAAAGGTTGTTGTGGTTGCAAACCTAAAACCGGCAAAGCTGATGGGGTTAGAGTCGCAAGGGATGATTTTAGCAGTAGAAAAAGAAGACGGAAGCCTTAGTCTTCTTACATACGATGAAAAAGTAGTTAATGGAACAAAAGCAAAGTAGGCTAATAATTTAGGAATAATATAATGAAGATATTTATCTCTTTTTTTCTCTTTTCAATATTAATATTTGCACAATCGCCAGTTGAAAAGTTTACTGCACAGGCAAAAGCAAAACTAAATAATGACGGCTCAGGAAAGCAACTTGTCTGGATTTATTTTGCCGATAAAGGAAACACACTCGAAAAATATTTTGCCGAGCCGCTAAATGTTGTGAGCGAAAAATCCTTAAAAAGGAGAAGCAAATATCTTCCCAAAGAAAGCTTGATTGATTTTACCGATTTACCAGTAAACCAGATTTATGTTGATGAGTTAGTCAAACTTGGATTTCAGTTGAAACAGAAATCCCGCTGGTTTAACTCCGTAAGCGGTTATTCCGATGCAAAAATTGCCAATCAAATTTCTTCACTTCAATTTGTAAAAAAAATTGACCTTGTTGCAAAACTTCATAAAACTTATGAAACTCCGGAAGCGGATGGAACAAACTCTCCTGAGTTAGTCCCCCAACCGGAAGGCATTCATATTTATAACTATGGAAACAGTTTTGCCCAGTTGAATCAAATAAACGTACCGGCTTTGCACGATTTAAATTACAACGCCCAGGGTTTTACCGTAGGCGTATTTGATGCTGGGTTCAGCCTTCTTTCACACGAAGCATTCGGCAATATGAATATAATAGCTGCATGGGATTTTGTTAACAACGATTCCGATGTTGGAGACGGCAGCGATATGGGAAGCGGCAGTCATGGTACAAATACTCTTTCTACAATCGGCGGGTTTAGGCAAAGCAAACTAATTGGTCCAGCTTTCGGCGCCGATTTTATTTTAGCAAAAACCGAAAACACCGACAGTGAAACACCTGTTGAAGAAGACAATTGGATTGCAGCTATTGAATGGGCTGACAGCCTCGGTGTCGACCTTACCTCTACTTCACTTGGTTATCTTACTTATGATTACCCCTTTGTAAGTTATACCTGGCAGAATATGGATGGCAACACTGCGCCTATTACAATTGCCGCAGACCTTGCAGTAAAAAAAGGTATTGCGGTTTTTAATTCAGCCGGTAACGAAGGTTACAACGCTACACACAATACTCTCGGTGCACCTGCAGACGGCGACAGTGTTATTGCTGTTGGGGCAGTTACTTCCTCCGGTACGAGAGCATCTTTCAGTTCCGTTGGCAACACACCGGACGGAAGAATAAAACCAGATATTATGGCAATGGGCTCCGGTGTAACTGTGGCAAGTTCTTACAACACTACTGGGTATACAACAAGCAGCGGCACATCGTTTAGCTGTCCGCTTGCAGCCGGCGCTTCGGCTATTCTTCTTGGTATTAATCCAAATCTTACTCCAATTGAATTGCGTGATATGCTCTACAATACGGCGAGTAACAGCGAGGGACCCAATAGAGAATACGGTTTCGGAATAATAAATGTATTTGCGGCTTATCAGAGTATGCCCCTGCCTGTTGAGTTAGTTTCATTTAATGCAACGGTAAATAAAAACATTGTTGAACTAAATTGGGCAACGGCAACCGAAAAAAATAATCTTGGTTTTGAAATTCAAAGAGCAATTATTAAAGACGGTGATATTTTATCTTCAAATGATAATTGGGTGATAATTGGTTTTGTAAAAGGTATCGGCACAACAATAACGCGGCAGGCATACAGTTACGTTGATAAATCAAACAACTCCGGTAAATATCATTACAGGTTAAAACAAATTGATTTTGATGGTACGTTTACTTTTTCAGAAACTTTAGAAGCTAATTTAAACAGTCTAATGGAATTTAAGTTAAACCAGAACTACCCGAATCCGTTTAACCCAGAGACAAATATTTCTTTCCGCATTGCCGATAAAATGCCTGTAAAATTGTCAGTATTCAATATCCTTGGTGAGCAAGTTTCGGTCTTGATAAATAGAATAATGGATGCCGGAGAGCATCAGATAAAATTTGCAGTCGGCAACAATTTGCCTGCGGGTATTTATTTTGCCGAATTAAACGCAGGCGGTAAAACGAATGTTATAAAAATGAACTTATTAAAGTAAACAACCCGGCAGTTAAGGCTAAATTTAACAGCAAAGTTGTGAGAAATTGCTAAATTCTGTTTTAATTTACCTTGATTTTCAAAGGGTCTATAAGTAAAATTATCAGCTAAATAATTAGTATTAATATTTTTTGGGAGACAAATTTATGTTCTTAAGGCTTAGTGTATTAATTTCGGTTTTTCTTACATTCATCCTGGCTTCATGTTCGCCCGAGCATTCTAAAATAGTGCTTTCAGAATTTGGCGACAAAGAAATTACTATGGGTGAGTTTGAAAATGTTTACACAAAAAATGTAGGCAGTAGCGAAAAAGCAAAGGAAGACAGCCTGGAAAAAATGAAAAATTTTCTGGAGCTTTATACTAATTTTAAAATGAAATTGAGAGATGCTGAAGTGCGCGGTTTTCAAAACGACCCTGCTCTTAACGATGAGCTGATCGATTATAAGAAAAAAGTTGGTGTTACCTATATACTTGAAAAAGAATTAGTAGAACCAGGTATTAAAGACCTTTACAATAAAAGAAAATGGGAATTAAGAGTCAGCCATTTGATGATTCGTCCCGACAGTGCCGGTATGGAAGGCGCAAAACAGACCGCCCAGGCTATATTAGACAGTATAAAAAACGGTGCAGATTTTGTTAAAATGGTAAAACTATATTCTCAGGATACTTTTTCAAAACCTTCCGATGGCGATATCTTTTACATTACCGGCGGTCAACTTCCAGTTGAATTTGAAGATGCCGCATACGCAACCGGCGTTGGCGAAGTGCATCCCGAAGTTGTTATGACAAAGTTTGGCGCACACATTATAAAAATTACCGAGAAAAAAGAAAGAACACCAAAAATTAGAGCAAGCCACATTCTTGTTGCATTCCAGAATGAAAACGGTCCGGTTGATTCATCTGTGGCTAAAGCTAAAGCAGACTCTATACTTGCTCAAATTAGACACGGTGTAGATTTTGCCGATTTGGCATCACAATATTCCGATGACCCCGGTTCAAAAACCAAAGGAGGCGATCTTGGCTACTTCGAAAGAAGAATGATGGTAAAAGAATTTGATGATGCAGCTTTTAAATTAGGTGTCGGCGAGGTTTCGGATGTAGTTAGAACAAACTACGGTTATCATATCATAAAAATAACCGACAGGGAAAAATACCCAACTTTCGACCAAGATAAAGAAGAATTAAAAAAACTCTTCAAACAAACACGCTATCAGGAAGAGTACGATTCGCTGATTTCAAAATTAAAAACAAAATACAATTTTGCAGTTAACGAAAACACGCTGAGCCAGATAGTGGGATACAGCGACACATTAAAAGTGGGCGCAGAAAACCAGAACTTATCATCATTCAAGGATAATGTTATTTATTCGTATGCTGATAATAACATTACCGCCGGAAATTTTTACGAAAAAATGGGCGAGACATCTGAATTTATAAATAAAAAAATTAGCGCAGATTTACTTCATTCGGCTATTACAAAATTTAGTGCCGATGAACTCCTCGAAGAAGAAGCACTAAATCTTGAAAAACGGGATAGTGTTTTTGCATCGTTAATGGAGGATTATAGAAACGGCATTTATATTTTCAAACTTCAAGAAGACGAAGTTTGGAATAAGATAGAAATTGACAGCGTAAAACTGAAACAGTTTTATGACGAAACAAAAGATAATTATGTTTGGGGCGACAGAGTAGATTTTAGCGAAATCTTTGCCCGTAAAGATTCTTTAATTACTTATTATTTCTACATGCTAAAGAATGGTGAAAACTTTGATTCCGTAGCTGCTAAATACACCGAAAGACCGGGCTTCAAAGAAAAAGCAGGTAACTTTGGTTTGCAGGACGTTAAATCAACACAGCAGGCGGTAGCTGCTGACAAATTAAAAAACTCCGGCGATTACTCAAGTTCATTTCAAACACCGGGCGGATGGTCTATTGTAAAATTAAATTCAAAAGAGCCATCAAGAGTTAAAACTTTTGAGGAGGCAAAAGCAGAAGTTTCCGGCGCGTTCCAGGAATCTGAAAGCAAACGTCTTGAGAAAGAATATATTGATAGCCTTCGCAAGCGCTACAATCCCGAAATTCATTACGATGAACTTACAAAAGCATTTAATGAAAATTAATTTCATCTTTGTTTTTATTGCCGCACTCACTCTTTTAGGGTGCGGCAAAAATAAACAACAAACAAATTATGCAGCCCGTGTTAACGACGCATACCTTGGAAAAGATGAACTGACCGAGATGACCGACACTTCCCGCGGTTACAATTTTTATACAAATGAGTTTATACGAAAATGGGTTCATCGGGAACTGCTATACCAGGAAGCGGTATCGGAAGGCATTGTAGACGATGAAAAATATAGTCGGCTTTTAGAAAACGCAAAAAAAGAACTGGCTGCCGCACTTCTTCTTCAAAAAAAGTTTGAGGAAGAAAAAATACCGTACGAAGAAAAAGATCTTTTAGCTTATTTTGATTCGAAGAAAGAAAATTTTAAACTTTTGTACGATTCATACTTAATTAATATTATTAATTTTAATGACGAAGATAAAGCCATCCAGTTTAGAAATACTGTTGTAGAAAGTGATTGGGCAAAAACCTTTAATGTGTTCGCTGGCAATCCATCGATTATTGAAAACAAAACAGACGTGCTGTTAACCGAACAAGATCTTCATCCGGTAGCCTTACAGCGCGTTGTTAAGGAACTCCATACGATGGAAGTAAGTATAGTTTTGAATAGCAGACCGGGTGAGTATACGCTTGTACAGCTTCTTGAAGAATACAACACTAATTCTGTTCCGCCTTTTGCAGTTATTAAAAGACAGATTGCAGAGGAATATATGGCGGTGAAAAAAGAAAAATTTGTAGAAGAGTTCATTAGGGGACTCTATTCCCAAAATGAAATTGAAGTTAAAAATTAGGTGATAAATGAAATTTAAAATAATGTTTTTGTCGATGCTGATAGTCTGCTCGTTACATGCACAGGAAGTAATTGATAAAATTGTTGCAGTTGTAGATAACGAAATAATAATGCAGAGTGAATTAAATTTTCAAATAAATTTATTTGCCGCACAGCGCCAGTTAGACCCCAATACCCCCGGTTTGAAAGATAAAATATTAAACTCGATTATTGAAGAAAAACTTGTCCTCGCTCAGGCAGAACTCGATTCAATTGTTGTTGGCGAAGATGAAGTTGAACAACGCCTTGATTACCAGATAGAATTGTTCAAACAGCAATACGGTTCGAAGGAAAGGGTTGAGCAGATATACGGGATGAGTATCGACAGAATAAAAAGAGAATCGCGCGATGAGGTTAGAAAACAACTGATGATTCAGCATTTGCGCGAAAAGAAATTTGCAACCGTAGAAGCAACACGTCGCGAAACAGAAGAATTTTTTAGTAATTACAAAGACAGCATCGGCGTTATTCCGGAAAAAGTTAATATCTATCATATATACCGGAACCCCAAAACTTCTACAGAAGCAAAATTGAAATTTAAGCGAAAAGCCGAGGAACTTCTCGATTCGCTAAAAGCCGGGGTCGATTTTGAAATACTCGCCCGCAAGTATTCTGAAGACCCGGGCAGTTCCGCCGCAGGCGGCGATCTTGGTTTTGTAAAAAAAGGTGTTTTTTATCCTGAGTTTGAAGCCGCAGCATACGCGCTAAAGGAAGGTGAACTTTCTGGCGTCGTTGAATCTCCTGTAGGTTTCCATATTATTCAACTGATTGAAAAACGTGGTGAATCTATTCACACAAGACACATCCTCGTTAAAATAAAAACCGATGAAGATGCCGACCTTAAAACAATTGAATTTTTAAGCGAAGTAAGAGACACTATAATTAATAGTGCCGCCACTTTTGCAGAAATGGCAAAAAAATATAGCGAGGATGAAGACACAAAGGCTTTCGGCGGACAACTTGGAAATTTTTATCTGAATCAGCTTGATAAAAATATGCTCGAAGCCGTATCGAAATTAAAAGAAGGTGATATAAGCTTTCCGCGCCGTATCGACTATGGAACAGGCAGCTACGGGTACCACATTATTTTCTTAAAGGAAAGAGTTGCCCAGCATCAAGCTGACCTTGACAAAGACTACACAGAGATAAAATCACTCGCTGATGATTATAAAAAACAACAAAAGTATACCGAGTGGATAACCGAACTTAAAGAAAAAATATACTGGGAAGTTAGACTTTAATAAAAAGAACCGGATTAAATTTGATAAATAAAAAAGATGATGTGCAGCTCGTCGAACAGTTAAATGAATCGATAAGCAAAATAAAATCAGAAATAGGTAAAGTTATTATTGGTCAGGAAGAGATAATTGACCAGTTATTAAATTCTCTTCTTTCCAGGGGGCACTGTTTGCTTGTGGGTGTTCCAGGGCTTGCAAAAACTTTGCTGATTAAAACTCTCGCTGAAGTTCTTGATCTTAAATTCAGCAGAATACAATTTACTCCCGATTTAATGCCGAGTGACATTACGGGTACTGAGATTATTGAAGAAGATCAACTGACAAAAAAAAGAAATTTCAAATTTATTCCAGGTCCTATTTTCGGTAATGTTATTCTCGCCGATGAAATTAACAGAACACCGCCCAAAACTCAGTCAGCTTTACTCGAAGCAATGCAGGAGCACAGAGTAACAACAGCGGGAACCACTTACACTTTAGAAGAACCATTCTTTGTTCTTGCAACACAAAACCCGATTGAGCAGGAAGGAACATATCCGCTGCCCGAAGCACAGTTGGATCGTTTTATGTTTAACCTTTGGCTTGGCTACCCCACCATTGATGAGGAAGTAAAAATTGTTCAGTCAACAACAAGCGGGTACACTCCGCAATTATCAAAAGTAATAGGAACAGATGAAATAATTAACTTCCAGGATTTAGTAAGAAGAGTGCCGGTTGCCGAAAATGTTATAAATTTTGCCGTTAATGCTGTAAGCAAAACCCGTCCTGCAAACGGTGCAGCGCCCGAGTCAATAAAAAAATGGATTAGCTGGGGTGCGGGTCCGAGGGCATCGCAATATTTAATTCTTGCATCAAAAACACGCGCGGTAATGCAGGGTAGATTTACACCGAACATAGATGATGTGCGTTATGCTATGGTGCCTGTGCTGCGCCACAGAATTATAACAAGTTTTAATGCCGAAGCAGAAGGTATAAATTCGGTAGACGTAATTGACAAACTTATGAAGGAATTATAAAACTCACAGCTTTGTAATTTTATAATTTTTAAAGGCAAAGTAAATTTCTTTCGTGGCTGTTTTCACTACGGTAGCAGTTGGTATAGCAAGCAGCATTCCAATCAGCCCGAACAACTGACTTCCTGCAATAATCAAAAGAATTATAACTATCGGGTGCATATCTACACTTTTTGAAAATACAAGAGGTTGGAAAAATCCATTGTCGAGCATATAGACCGTTATTAATAAAATTATAATAAACGGCACGTGGGAAAACCCACCAAACTGAAGTACTGAAATAATAATAGCGGGAACACCTCCAATTACAGGTCCAAAATATGGGACGAGATGCCCGAATCCGGCTATTACGCCAAGAGGAAGCGCATTGTCAATGCCAATCAGATAAAAACCAAGACCGCAAGTAATTCCAACAAATGATGCATCAAATATCCATGCGCGGACGAAGCGCCCTAATTGAATGCTCACTTTTTTTAATATCCAGTAAGACATCTCAAAATAGTTGTTGGGTACAATGTGGATCAAACTTTTTAGTATTTGGCGGCTGTCCTTTAAGAGGAAGAATGTAATAAAAGGGACGACAACTAAAATTGCAAGGATTGAGATTACACTTCCCAGTAGATCGCTAATTCTTTTAAAAGAAAATAAATCTAATTCGTACAAAAACTTTTCAAGTTTATCTGCAATCTCTC